>PEQL01000001.1 GCA_002786175.1 Parachlamydia sp. | reverse complement strand
GCATCCAAGACCCATATTGCATCCCTCAGGAACACTATTCAAATCTTCCTGTGAGTAGCCTAATTCTTGCGAATAACCACTATCAGGCTTTGCCGAAACACCACAACAGCTTCTTGAGTTGCCGCAGCTTTTGTTTTGATTATTGGCTTCGGCTACCCCGCCATAAGCCGAGCGCACTTCTCTTTTTACGTCTTCCGTATTTTTTGTAGTATTTGCTGCCACATAATACACATATTCAGTTTGGGGTTGTTGATAATAATCCATAGATATCTCCTCATTTTTGGTTATTGCCTATGTTTTAATATGTATATACGCATATCCATATATCATGCAACAACTTTCAAGCCTCATGCTTACAGGCTGAAATTCAGAATTCAAGATAGAACTTGCTAAGAGATCAATTTTTATCTAAATTCCCTTAAGAAATTCACAACCACTAAAATCCGTTTAAAAAAACATATCTATGTTTATTGGAAAATCTTTTTTTAGTACTTCTGATGAACAAGAAGATAGACTTGACCGTGCCAATCCAGGTTTAGAAACTGACACAAAGCTTTTTTTACTTGTTTCAGGGGAACCCACAACCGAATTTCTAGTTCCACGCAATTTGAATGCTGATATTAATGTTCCCTCATGGAAACAGATATCGCAATACATTGATTCTGTTACTAACCCTCTATGAAGGTGAAAAAGCCAGTGTTAGATATTTCATGCGAGTTTATATATTTCCTAAGAGCCATTCCCAGTACGGAACCTATCGCAATGAGATTTTTGATTGGGAAACGCACCAAAAGCCTGAAATCACAAATATTTTGGGCGATGTAAATACGTTTTTAGATAAAGCTTTTTCTCATTTGGATGAAGCAGGAGTTGATGTTAGTCGGTATGAAATGACCCATCTCTGCTATAGAGTAGCAAGTGAAGAAGAATTTCTACGAAAAAAAGAAGATCTATTACATGTAAGCACTTTAATTAGTGAAGTTTTGGCGGAAGGTCAGCCATATTTGGTGTTTAAATTAAATCACCCCCTTACTTATCATGAATATGAAGTAAGCTTAATTGCTTTCCCTATCCAAAACCAAACAATACTTACGCCACCGCTTTGCAACACGTAGCATTTCTTATAGAAAAGGATTTATCAATATTGCTTGGGCAATATCCTAAAGTTGACTTTGACACTTTAGAGCTTAACCGGACTTCACATCCTAAAACTGCGCTTTGACGATCTCGTAGTTAAGTTTCATAATCTCTCCCTGAAGACTTAGCTCAAAATTGAAAAAAAATCAGGTCTGGCATATGTCAGACCTGTCTTTCGTTTTATTCTATCACCAGAACAACTTTTCCCTTCTGCTCTTTACTTTCCACAAGCTTGTGAGCTAGAGGCACTTCTTTCCAATTGAATATTTCTTTGTGAATTAAGGGTTTAATTTTTCCGGATTCTACAAGTTTTTTGATTTCAAAAAGAATTTTTCCGTAATGATTTCGTCCATGACCTGTTATCAAAGGAATCAGCATCAATACCGAGTGCAAACTAAGGCCCTTGGAATACATAAGCGTAAGATCGTGGTTTCCTCCGGTAGCAATGCAAGCAACAGATCCATTTAATCTAGTAGCTTGGAAGGAATTTTCCAAATTATTACCACCGACTGTATCAAAGACAAAGTCAAACCCTCTATTTGATGTAAAAGCCTCTACATATTCTATAAGAGGTGTACTCTTATAGTTTATCGTATAATCTGCGCCAAATTTTTTGGATAACTCAGCATCACTATCATTGGAAACTGTGGTATGTATGATGGCTCCAAAATGTTTACCCAATTGCGCTGCAATATGCCCTACGCCACCAAGACCACCATGAATGAGTAGGGTTTGCCCGGAGGATATTTTTAATTTATCAAGCAGCGCTTCCCAAGCCGTAATAGAGACCAGCGGTAAAGAAGCCGCCTCGGCAAAGGATAAGTTAGCAGGCATAGGGGCTACCAAATCGGCATCAACAAGCAGAAATTGAGCTAATGCACCACCAATGGTACCCTTAATACCACCTCCGACACCATATACAAAGTCGCCGACCTTAAAGCCTGTTACATCATGAGGAACCTCTGCCACTATGCCAGCAAAGTCAACATGCAAGATCGCGGGGTAAACTGGAGAAAATGGGAGTTGTTTTGCTCGCACCTTGGTGTCAATTGGATTGACGCTTGTAGCCCGAACTTCAATTAAAAGATGACGAGAGCGTAATTGGGGTTTATCTATCTCTTTAAGCTCAAAATTCTCAGCGGGTCCAGGCGTGCTAATGATCATAGCCTTCATTTTCATCTAAAATCTCCTGATTTTATAAACTCATGAGCGTTTGTTTTAGTATCTAGAATAAATTTTCCTTGAAAAAGATTTCGTAACATTTTGGATCGTACTCGTACAGAACCGCGGGACGATGTCGTCCTCCTGCGGTTTTATTTCCACTTGCCCGAATAAAAACCATTTTTGCTACTTTCTTGCGAAAATTTCTTTTATCTAGCGAAGTTTCAAATATTTGCTCATATAAATCCTGCAAATGAGTCAAAGTGAATTGTTTTGGTAATAGTTCAAAAGCCAAGGGTTTTGTGCGTAAAGCTACTCTTAAAGCTTCTAATGCTTTCACATATATCTCATCATGATCAAAGGCTAAACGGGGCAGCTTATAAGCAGGCCACCATTTTGCTTTCTCAGCATCTTCAGAAGCAATCAAGTGGCATTGTTCAGAATTGATCAATGCAAAAAGAGCTATTGTAACTGTAGGTCCTCTTGGATCACGCCCTGGCTTACTAAATACGTGAAATTGTTCTAAATAAACATCTTCTATTCCTGTTTCCTCTTTTAATTCACGAAGTGCTGTCTCTTCGACGGTTTCATTCCCTTCCATAAAACCTCCAGGGATTGCCCACATGCCAATAAATGGATTTTTTTTTCGCTTAATCAAGGCCACCTTTAATTCCCCTTCAGTGTAGCCAAAGATCACGCTATCAACGGAAATTGGATAATGTTCTCTATTCTCTAATTCGTACATGGATATTCTCTTTCTCACGCGTTAGTGTTTTGTGTACACTAAAAAATGTTTTAATAAATTTCAATCTTTTATATAATTGTGTTATACTTACACTAAGTGGTAAAAGGAGTGTGATGAAAATAGCTATTTTTTGGCTTCTTTGCCTTGCACTACTAGCCCCCTGCGGAAATTCAAATGAAATCGATCGAGAGGCACAATCAACAGAAAAAGCAAAAAACTTGATTGAGCAAAAGGAAATTCAAATGCAGCAGGAAAATTCCATTCCGCAGTATCTTTATAGAATTGTCTCAACCGAACAGTGGGAAGAAAGTCTGCGTCAAAATCAAGTCGTTAATTCATCCATAGATGAGAATTTCATTCATCTTGGAACGAAGGCACAACTCGCTTGTATTGCTCAAAAATTTTGGAATAATAAAGATCACATTATCCTAAAACTCGCTTCAAAAAAATTAACCGGTCGTTTGGTCTATGAAGCTAACCCAGGCGGAGAAACCTTATATTATCATCTTTATGATGGAAACGTTCCTCTTGATGCAGTTGTAGAAATTTCTAGAATCCAAGCAATCAATAATCAATAGGCTCATAGTGAAACTATTAAAATTACTCTTTTTTGTGATGTTCAGGAGCGGTTTCGCTAGCTTCAATCAAATTTATTAGCTCAAAACATCGTCATAGCATATGCTGCGATTGATTTCGGCTCAGGTGCTGTAAAAATTCAAATGACTGTTGTAGACGTTCAAGAAAACCGAATTATTGGGAAACCTCTTGTTGCAAAATATGTTCCACTTGGTCTCATCGAAGATGCTGAAATACATGGTCGTCCTATAGTGAAGAAATGGCACAAAAGGCTTCAAGCATTCTCCACAGATTTAAAGAAGAAGCACAAATGACTGCAGCTCGTGAAGTGAAGCATATTTCAGCCAATCAAAAGTTCTGAATGTATCCAAACGCCCCCGTTCTTTTTGTTCTCCTAAGGCAGTCTCAACATTAAGCAATAAAATTGAAGCTGTGTTGGAATTTTAAAAATTACAGAATGGGCTTCCTAGCGCGCGGGATGCGCATTCCATCGTGTTCTTCATCGTAAATGTCGCCCACAATTTCTTCAAAAATATCTTCCAGCGTCACTATTCCAACCTTATTTTTACCACTGTAAACAATGGCCATGTGGATTCTATTCTCCTGCATGAGCCTTAAAGCCGAAAGAATAGGCGTATTTACATCAATATTATAGGCAGGTCGGAGTAATGATTGCCAATGAGTTTGATCTGTTTTTTGAAAGGCTAAAAATTCCTTAGCATTAAGGATCCCAATGACTCCACAATTTCTAACCACAGGTAAGCGAGTGTGGACGGATGAAATAATTGTCTTTTCAATTTGTTCTTGAGTCTGATTTTCTTCTACATAAACGACTTCCAACCAATTGACTAGAATTTCTTTTACAATTGTTTTTTCTATTTTAAGAATATTAAAAACATATTGTCTATTCGGTGCCGACAACACGTTTAATTCTACCGAAGGGCTTTCTTGAGTGTGCTCTTCAGAAATCACATGTTTTTGAGGAAATGAATCTAAAATCTTTTTTGTGGACCATTCGAAAAGAGTTATAATTGGTGAAATAAGCACGCTAATCTTTTGCAGCCATGGAGCTGCTACAGATGCTACGAATAAAGGCCTGCGAAGAGCAAGTGTTTTAGGAACGAGTTCACCAATTACAACGCTTATGTAGGTTAAAGGAATCACAACTATGATCAGAGAAAGAATTTCTGCGATCAATTCATTTAATTGAAATGTGCTCATTAGCCAAGGCGAAATCATTTCTTCTGCTCCAGCCCCTCCAATTGCTGCTGCGAATGCAGAAACAAATGTAATGCCAACCTGAATGATAGACAAAGTTCTTTCTGGGTTTTCCCTGAGTAATAGAAGTTGCTTAGCTTTCAAATCCCCTTGCTTAACAAGCTCGCGTAAAGTGGGTTTGCTAACAGCAATAAATGCCGTCTCAGAACCAGCTAAAAGAGCGTTTATAATTAGGCATGCTAATATGATAAAAATTTCAAACATAACTTTCTCCAATAGGAACTCTTCGCCCTGAACGGTAGTCTAATAATATTTTTGGCACTCGAACGGATTGATCATCCAAAAAAACTCACTGGATTCTCTTTAATGATCATGAAGAGCTATGATCTCAGACATTGTAAATCTAAAATGAGCGCAGAAATTTTGAAAGGACTAATTACTTAGGAAACTAAAATTTTGCTTTCATTTGGAGTTTCGGCATTGCAAACTGACTGAGAATCGTCAGGCTACGGTAGGCAGCAAGTGCTGTATGTATCTACAAAACATACCTACAAGGTATGAAGATGTAAATCGGGAAAAAATCTGGAATGGGGAATGTTTATCTTCTTGTCGAAACAGTAAGACGCAGAGAAGAAACGAAGGTCACTAAGAATAAGGGGAGATTTCCTCCAGATGAAGCCCTATTCAACATGCTATTTTTGGCGGGACCAAATGCTTCAAAAAAATTGACAGACTCTCGAACAAGGAAAATACATGCTTACAAAGATACACAAAAATATTCTTTACCCAATCCTTGTTGTTATTATTCACCTGTGGCAGCCTGTATATGCTGAAGAAAAAGAGGTTGTCCATGCCGATTTACCGCATTATTACTTTGCTTATGGATCTAACTTAAGCTATGACTTCCTTAAAGAACGATTAAAGAATGGTCAATGGCTTGATGGATGGCATAGAGATGGCGAGTTGGAAGGTCCCATCCCTTTTGAGCTAGGCGTCTATGAACTTTCTGACTATGAGTTTAGCTACTCATTGGATGCCGAACCTTTTGGAGATGAAGGGACCGCTGGGAATGTCATTCCAAAGCAGGGAACAAAAGTATATGGAATTGTTTACAGATTGTCAGACATTCACTTAGCTGAATTAGATAAAGGAGAAGAAGTGCCTGAAGTATATGCTCGATTAGCTGTCGAAGTGCATAAATGTCGATCAGCCATTTTCGGAATACATGACTTTTTTGAACCATTAAAAGTGTGGATGTATGTAGGCAATCCTAAATATGTAACGTGGGAAAAAAATCCCGACCCTGTATATGTTGATCTCCTTATCGAGTTAGCACGTAAGCGTTTATCCACTCCTGAGTGTATTGAGGAGTGTTTAAATGTGAAATTCTTGACAGAAGAGCTCCAGCAAAAAGCAATGTAGAAGTCAGACATTCCGGAAGTTGCTACAGAAGTAGGTTATGCAATCAGTAGTTTTAATCCCAGCAGCATCAGGGCACTTCCCATGACTCTATCGATATAAAGCCGAGCATGACTAATCTTTTTAATGATCCCTTCACTGGTAATCAAAAAAACTAAAGCGAGAAACCACGCCAACCCAATAGACCAATTGATAAAAGCATATTCCAATTTTATAAGTAAGGGAGTGTGAATATCTATCAATTGTGCAAATAAGCTAATAAAGAAAAGGGCAGCCTTTGGGTTTAGTAAGTTGGTTAAAAAACCCTGTCGTAGGGCGGTTAAAGGCGGCATGTCTTTAAAGGAATCGGCGTATTCTAGTTCTAATCTCGGAGCATTTTTAAAAGAAGCCAGTAAACTGTTTAAGCCTAGATAGAAAAGATAACCCACTCCGGTGTATTTAAGCAGCGTATAAACAACAGGGCTTTCGGCAATCAGGACACCAATTCCTACTAATGTGTAGAAAAGGTGAACCATTAAGGCTAAAGAGACACCTAAAGCGGTCAAAAGACCAGATTTTCTTGAAAAAGACAAGCTGTTCCTGACTACAATACAAAAATCTGGACCTGGACTTATGGCTGCCAAAAGTGACACGGCGGCAATTGTCAATAGATTTGAATAGCTATCCATTTTCCTCGGATTTTTTTCTTTGCATTTTGTCAAGAAGTTCACATTTTGTCGACGCAAAAATACTCCCGTTTTGCTACAACTAAACAGATAAATTAATTTCTAAAATTTGAAAAACAGAGGAATTGCTTCATGAATCATCCCAGTTGTTGCGGACAGGCTCCGCCAAAAAATCAATCGATTCGATCAGGCATCATTTATACATGCCCGATGCACCCTGAGATTGAGCAAGATCATCCTGGCTTTTGTCCCATTTGCGGAATGTCCTTAGAACCAAAAAGTGGAAGTGTGGCTGAGGATGATGTCGAATACCATGCGATGCTGCGTCGCTTTTGGATAAGTTGTTTGCTGGTCATCCCGGTTCTTTTGCTTGCGATGGGTGGTTTTCATGTGTGGGTCTCTCGTCAATTTTCGCAATGGGTTCAACTGATTTGCACGACATTGATTGTATTTGGTTGTGGTTGGCCTTTTTTTGAAAGGGCTTGGTATTCATTTGTACATCGTTCCCTCAATATGTTTTCACTAATCGCTATGGGAGTCGGAGCTGCCTATGGATATAGTGTCATTGCAGTGCTTTTGCCACAGTGGTTTCCAGAGTCCTTCAAATCTCAGGGGGAGTTGTTTCTTTATTTTGAAGTGGCAGCGGCTATCACAGTTCTTGTGCTTCTTGGGCAAGTTTTAGAGCTAAAAGCTAAAAGTCAAACGAGTCGCGCGATTTCGGCTTTACTGGATCAAGCTGCGAAAACAGCTCGTTTAATGGACGGGGATCAAGAGTTGGAAATTGCTGTCGATTTGGTGAAAATTGGCGATATTCTGAAAGTGCGCCCGGGAGACAAGATTCCGGTTGATGGGGTTATTGTAGAAGGTTTTAGCTATGTCGATGAATCAATGGTTTCTGGAGAACCAGTCCCGGTGGCAAAAAAAATCAAAGATGGAGTGACAGGAGGCACGATTAATCAATCGGGCAGTTTTTTGATGGAAGCTAAACATGTAGGAAGCGACACGTTGCTGGCTCGAATGGTTCAAATGGTGTCAGAAGCTCAAAGAAGTAAAGCTCCCATTCAAAAACTTACAGATCGCATCGCGGGTTATTTCGTACCGGTTGTAATTTTAATTGCTCTGGCAACTTTTGTCATTTGGTCTTTGATCGGTCCTGAACCTCGTTTTGCCTATGCCTTAGTGAACGCAATTGCCGTTTTAATCATTGCTTGCCCATGTGCGCTAGGTTTAGCAACTCCTATGTCCATCATGGTGGGGGTTGGCCGTGGAGCTGAAATGGGAGTTTTGATCAAAAATGCAGAAGCTTTAGAAAAATTAGAAAAAGTGAATACAGTGGTGATGGATAAAACGGGGACCTTAACTGAAGGAAAACCGCAAGTGACAACAATTATTGCGCTTCCTTCTGTCTCTGAGGATGAACTTCTACGGGCAGCAGCAGCAGTCGAAAAAAATAGTGAGCATCCGTTAGGCGTCGCTATCGTCGAAAAAGCTGCCGCGAAAAAACTAACAGTTCCTAAAGTAGAGCATTTTATTTCAGAGGCTGGTGGCGGCGTCGTGGGAAGGGTCGAGGGGCAGGAAATTATTGTGGGACAGCCAAGTTTTTTGAGAGAACATCAAACAGTCGACTTTCCAAGTCTAGAAGATCAAGCGCAAGATTTTCAAAAGAATGCTCAAACGACTATCTTTGTTTCCATTCAAGGAAAAGCAGCGGGGATCATTGTCGTGTCAGACCCCATTAAGCCTTCAACTAAACAAGCGATTAAAGATCTGCATACTATGGGGATAAAAGTGATTATGCTGACTGGCGATCATCAATTTACCGCCAACGCGGTTGCTCATGCTTTGCAGATTGATGAAGTGTATGCTGAAGTGAACCCAAAGGATAAGACACAGTTAATTGAGAAATTAAGAAATGAAAACAAGATTGTGGCAATGGCGGGAGATGGAATTAATGACTCTCCAGCCTTAGCCACAGCTGATGTGGGAATTGCGATGGGAACAGGCACAGACGCCGCTATCGAAAGTGCAGAAGTGACTTTAGTAAAAGGAGATCTGACGGGGATTGTGCGAGCTATTATTCTTAGTCGGGCGACCATGCGCAATATCAGGCAAAATCTGTTTTTTGCTTTTATCTACAACGTTCTGGGTGTGCCTATCGCAGCTGGGCTTTTATATCCCTTTACTGGTTTGCTTTTAAATCCAATTATTGCCGGAGCGGCAATGGCTTGCAGCTCTCTCTCAGTCATTGTCAATGCTTTGCGGCTTAATCGCGTAGAAGTCAAAAAAGCGCGTTAGAAACTTAATGGATTGAGGGCAAAAAAAAAGCGGGGAAGATAACTTCCCCGCCCTAAACGACATCCTAAGTGATTAGAATGTATATCTTAAGCCTAGAGTTACAGGTACTGATAGGATCGGTCCTGTTTTGCCGTAGAATACGAGAGGAGTAAGTGTAGATACTGCATTTTCTCCTTCATTAGCAGTTGCTGGTCTCCAGTCGCCTGTCCAGACCGCTTCAGCTTTAAGTGTCACAGCAATGTTGCATGAGAAATCATAGTTCACACCAAGATGAACACCACCACTGATTGTTGTGTCTGATTTAAAGCGAGTGAAAGAGCCTGATTCGCTAAGTAAACTGTCTTCTCTTCTTGTGCGAGTGCGGATTTTGTTACGTGCCACTAAACCGACTTTAGCTCCAAAGAAGGGAGTAAAGCTGCAGAATACTGGGCATAGGTAGTAGCGAGAGCCAAGATAGAAATCATATGCACGGTAGTGATTAAATCTATGTCTTGTAAAAAGATCTTCATCAGATCCACCATGAGTACGTCTTTTGCCTTGTGCTGAAGTGTA
Source organism: Parachlamydia sp. (assembly GCA_002786175.1). Classification (GTDB taxonomy): domain Bacteria; phylum Chlamydiota; class Chlamydiia; order Chlamydiales; family Parachlamydiaceae; genus Parachlamydia. Next base: position 280,230 of record PEQL01000001.1, on the reverse strand, counting down.
GTCGAAATCAACAAAGGTCTCTACGCGATCGCAAAGCATATAGCCAAGTTCGATCCCTACGTTCCATGGCAAATCAAATAAATCATTGAAGCGAGAGAGCTTGTGCCCAATTGGTTGAAGGAAGAATGGGCCGTTACGGGTGAATTCTTGAGTTCTACCGCGTCTTTCGAACCACATTGGTGTTACCCCACCATTGATGCTAACGCTCCACTTGCCTGCGTCGTAAGCTGTGCCATCGCAGCAGTCCCAATTTCCACCGCAAGGAGCTTCACAAGGATTACAACAGTCGCCTGCATAGCCGCCACCGAAGTTATCACCGTAGTTACCGTAATCGCCGCCATAGGAATCTGTGCCGTAAGCAGTCAAGCTTTGGCTAGCAACTGTTGCTAATAGGACCAAGCTACCAAAAAGAGATTTCAACTTCATAAGATACCTCAAAAATTAAGTTTGTGAATATGAATGTGCTTGTAACAAATGAATTTATTATATGCAACAATAAAAAATGAAATGATGTTAAAATTTTTTTTGGATGACATTTTTTCATCTGAACTTTCAGAAATGGTTTGTTCCAAAGTTGCATTTTTTTCACATTCCTGCCTAACGGACAAATCTATTAGGAGTGCATTTAAAAAATTCACAATGTTTAACTTATGAAAAATCTTTCTTTTTGTCTTCATAAATATGATGAGCGCATCAAATTCCTGTCTGCTTTATCGAATGAAAATAGCTTAAAAAGCCATTTAAGAACTATCTAAAGCGGTGAATTTGCTTAATAACAAATAAGTAAAAAAAATCGCGGAGTTGTACGTCTTTAGCGGTGTAAAAATTTTTTATTTACACTCAAAGATACGTGACGAGCCTCTTAAACTCCTTCATTCTTAATAAGAAAGTGTTGAAACATCTTGAATAAAACGCATTTCTTTGATAACCTTTCTTGAAATAAAAAAAATATTTTTTTCTGTGTCGCTTCTCGAAGCTCTAATTATTTTTTGGAGATTTCAATATGATTTTAGATGATGAATGTCATTCCCCAACGTTGAGCAAATGGCGAAAAAGGTTATGGCCTGTTCATCATTTTGAAAATAGGAAAGTATTTTCGCTGCTTCTTCTAAAGTTTTGTGTTTCATTCAATTATGCAATTTTGCATTCCACCAAAGATACATTAATTGTGACTAAAGGCTTTGGAGCCGAGGCCATTCCTATTCTGAAAGGATGGTTTGTTCTGAGTTTTGCGTTTTTGTTCATGCTAGCTTACTCCAAAATTAGCAATCACATCTCCCGCTCCCACTTATTTTATGTGACCCTCATTCCCTTTCTTCTTTTCTTTGTTATTTATGGCTTTTTCTTATATCCGAATCGAGACTTTTTAACACCTGAGACCTCTGCTGAAAAGCTTTTGGCTTTTCTTGGTCAAGAGAGAGAACATTGGGTGATTGTCTATAAAAACTGGATGGATTCTTTATTTTTCCTCATGGCTGAATTATGGGGTGGCGTCGTTATCGGGCTGCTTTTCTGGGGGTTTACCAATCGCATTAATACGATTCAAGAAGCATCGAGATTTTATACCATTCTTTCGGCAGGCGGGCACGTTGGCATTATTGTTGCCGGGCAGTTGATTTGGTATTGCGCGCACAATTTTGTGAATAATGAATATTTACTAACCATTCAATACTTGATGGGGATTGTGACAGTTGTGAATTTCATCATCCTGGGTGTGTATTGGCTTATGGATCGCCATCTTGATCAAGAGAAAGCAGCTTTGCCTCAGGAATTTAAGAAAAAGGGAAATAAGCTTTCCCTTAAAGAAAGTTTAATGCATGTGCTAATGTCTCCTTCCTTAGGTTGTATTGCTTTGATGGTAATAGGCTATAGTATTTCGGTTAACATGGTGGAGGTAATTTGGAAGGCGACATTAAAGATTAAATATCCTGATTCAAATGATTATCAAGCATTCATGGGGGTTGTTTCCTCGATTACAGGATGTCTTTCCCTCTTTCTTTCTCTTTTTGTAGGAGGAAATATTATACGGCGATTTGGTTGGGGTTTTGGCGCGCAATTGACACCGATTGTTCTCGGAGCCGTTTCTATCATTTTCTTAGGGGCCTATCTAGCCAATGTTTTTCTGATAGACTCACCAGAAATAGTTGGGACTGCGGCTTTTTCTCTTGTCATTCTCTGCGGGGCCATTCATAACGTTGCTTGTAAATCCATGAAATATTGTTTATTTGACCCCACCAAGGAAATGGCTTATATCTCGCTTGATGAAGAAACAAAAGTCAAAGGGAAGGCTGCTGTTGATGTCGTCGGATCGCGTTTTGGTAAATCAGGATCTTCTTGGATTCAAGTGGGATTAATGGAGCTTATGGGAGTAAGTTCGGTGCTGAGCATTGCGCATTACCTAGCTCCGCTTATTCTCATTTCCGTAGGTGGTTGGATGTTTGCAATTTATATTCTTAATAATCGTCTTCAACCAAATGCCGCTCAAGAAAATATCAACCAAACTGCTTAAGTTGTATCTGGTAAAATCGCTAGATCAAACCGCACAGATATTTAAGGAAAAACTCTGGGCTTTTCCTCTTGAACAAAAAACAACCACAGGCGCAGAGGAGATTAATTCTCGTTTCAATCAGGCTCTATTGCCCTATGCATGTATATGGACAGTGACTATGACACTTGCATGTGCAAGTGTCATATGAGAAAAATTAATCAAGATATAGTCAGAAATAACTTTATGAATCTCTCTGTGCCTCTGTGTTTCCATTGCGCTCCGCTATTGGAAAGCAAAGATTCTGCCATTACCGTTCCACAGGCTATGCTCTTCTTTGCGCCTTTGCGTTGAATGCCTTTCACAAGCTTTTAGAGGTAATCCTCAACATCTCTCCTTAAAAAATGCTAAACACGAGTCTGTGTCTCAGCGGTTGCCTTACTTAAGGGGTAATGCGCATGACGTTTAATAAAGGCGTGATGTGCAAGTTTCCCTGTTCGCTAAAAACTTCAAATTGAAAGGCATCTCCTGCAGCTAAATGAGTAAAGGTTTGGCCTGAAATCATTTTAATTTCATCGGCTTGCAAACTAAAATTCACATGTGGGAAAGGCTTAAGATCCTGAAGAGATTTCGCATTCAATAAATTAAAACGCACATGATCAGCCACCGGGGATGTCGCGGTGATCGTCCATTCGATCATATAAACCCCTCCATTTTTTACTTTAAATAGAGTGTCATTGTTCCCTACCGGGTGTTCAATCCCATCTGAAGGAAGTTGAAATTTTCCAAAGTGAATAGAAAAGAAGTTATTGGGTTGAACGGACTGGGTCTCGCCATGTACGGAGGCATAGCTTTGTGCTAATCTGCCTAATTCTCCTTGTTTTCCCATCGGTCCAGGCGGGCCTTGATTGGGTTTTTCTAAAAGAGAAACAGGGGATTCCCAGCTAGCATTTATCCCTGAGGGGAACACTAGCAAGAGAGAGAGTCCGCAAATACAGAAGTATAGAAATTTATTTAACATTATTTTCCTTTTATCTAGGTTGAGCTGCGCTCCAAGGTTCACGTGCTAAATTGTGCCGGTAAACAGTAGGTTTATCGGCACGCAATATTATTGAGCAATCCGTATCAGGGTCGCTTTGGGAGTAATCAGCGCGTTGCCTTGCTGGCTGCAGATTTGAAATTCAAAAATAGTCCCTGCTGGCAAGGCGACGATCGTCTGCCCCGAAAGAATTTGTGTAGTATTGGCTTGTACAGTCGCAACTCCTAAAGGCGCAGGTTCGAGGAAAGATGATGTGGAAACATTGTATAAAGAAATGCTGACAGTATCATCTGCAGTATTAGTGGCGCTGAAGGACCAGCCAATATGAAAAATGCCGCTATTCGCAATCTGAAAGCGCGCCAGGTTTCCGTTCACAGGATGGATCACTCCCGCTGGGGAAGTTTGTTCATGTCCTAAATCGATAGGAGAGTAATGATTGATTGCAAAGATATGCTGCGTGTCGCCATAAGCTGCGGCATAGTTGCTAACGAGGTTTCCTGGTGGCCCTTGAGGACCTGGAGGGCCTGGAGGGCCTGATGGTTTAGTTTTTGATTTAGCTTGTAATGCACTTTCAAAAGCAGCTTCTTGATTTTCCCAGGCATGAATTTGAGCAGTCACGACTAATGAGCATAACGTGATCAAAGTAATTTTTTTTAACATGTTTTTCCTTTTTTTATTCATCAAAGTTTGACGGATGTGCAGGGATATTTTTATTAGAAGTTATAATCCCAATAATGAGGTTTTCTTTTTACAATCATGTCATTGCGCAGAACGGGTTGGGTAAAGACTCTTTCGTTGTTTTCCCAAAAACTAGGGCCAAAGCAAAAATCCAGCGGAATTGAAATCGAGATCGCCCCTTGCCAAAAGCTTTCTTGGATTTGATCGTGGAAATAGCGGCCTTCTAAGCTTAAGAAAGATCCCCAACCCAAATTAATTCTGGCTTTTTCACCCCATCGACGTTTGCGGTGATGGTGATGCTCTAGATTTTTTCCCTCAACGTGGCAAGTATCGCAATCAGTGAAGAAATATCCGCCTAGGCCGCCATAGACGAAAAAGTTGCTGCATCTCCAGAAGAGGTGCCCAATTTCAACATCCACTCCCTTTTGGGCGACTTCCACTTGATGACAGGTGATAAAATAATTTCCGATGTAGTTGTCAAAACGATGAAATTTTGTATTGCAGGTCTCTCCCACTGGAAAATAGCCGTTAAAGCGCATTTCAAAGCAATCGGTAAAAAATTCTAAGCCAAAACCGAGTTGGTTAAGATCTAAAATATGCGTTTTGCGATAGTCGTAATATAGGCTTGCTCCAAAAATATAACCACTGGCGCAGTCTCTCCAGCGCAGTCCCACTCCAACATTCCCTGCCCATAAATCCTCTTTGATATAGTGTGCTTTTAAATCGAGGAATGGATAGTAGTCGTCTTGTGCCATTAAGGGGGCGAATAGAGCCGACAATGTGGCATAGCCATGGCGGATCCCAATCCCTTCTCCATAGGTATAACCCGCTCTTAAGAATCCAAACTGAGAAAAACGGCATCTCGGGGTCGCATAAAAATAATCGTCGTAGCTATAACCCCTTCTGAGAGGGAGATTTGGGGAATCATCAAAACCCGAATCATCATAAGCTGCTTCTTCATAGGAAGCTCCTTCGTAATCAGCGTAGCTTAGTCCTGAGAGGAGAAGAAAAGAAATAAATACTAATGAAACAGTTTTCTGGAAAAACGCTTGAAATGTCATTTGGAAAACCCTCTTAATGGTAAATGATTTAAGTTTGATAAGGCACATCTCAAAAAATGTCAATCATTTTTGTTGTTTTTGATGACTATTAATTTTCTCATAGAAATATTTTCGTGTTTTTGCTATTATTCCTAATAAGACTTGAGATTTAATGTTTTCAGGTCTCTATCTTTAATGGTTAAAACAAGGAATGCAGCGATGAAAATAAAACCGCAGCTATTTAAGTGTAAATGGACTGACAGTTCTTCCCTAACTCTTTCAGCTTCTATTCTTGTTGACCACCATCATCATCATTCCCATTCTTGCTAATCTTTTCAGCCTGTTGCTTCATGCGTCTTGAATGACCAAAAGCCAGACTGAGCTCAATGTTTAATTTCAATTTAGACACATTATTTCGAAGTGCGCATGCGCTTGATTAGCCTGCACTTTTATTGATTAAATTTTTTTAGTGAGAAAAGGATTGTATTCATGGACTATACAGCATTCATTTTAGTATTATTAGGGCTCCAGCTGATCTGTTTATTTGTTGGAAGTCAATCAGCTAAGCATTCACAAACCCAAGAAGACTATTTTTTAGCCGGTAAAAAGATTCGATTTTTTCCGTTGATGATGACTTTTCTGGCCACACAAGTTGGCGGGGGGTTGATCTTAGGAGCTGCCGAAGAAGCTTATAAATTCGGTTGGATGGTATTGCTTTTTCCTTTAGGCTCCTGCCTGGGATTAACCGCTTTAGGATTAGGGATTGGACGTAAGCTGTCTCAATTTCAAGTGACGACCGTCGCCCAAATTTTTGAAGTGCACTACCGTTCTCCAGTATTGAGAAAAATTGCCTCTACCTTATCCATTGTTTCATTGTTTGCAGTTTTTATTGCGCAGATTATTGCCTCCAATAAGTTTATGATTAGTTTAGGTGTGGATAATCCTCTCTGGTTTTTTCTTTTTTGGGGTATCGTCATTATCTATACCTGTTTAGGGGGGCTAAAAGCCGTCGTTGCAACCGATATGATCCAAGCCGGATTTTTTGTGGTCATTTTCTTTTTTAGTTTTGGATATGCCCTCTACATGTTGGATACTCCTTCACTGGCAGTTTTAACAGGAAGCGGAGGACAGGAAGAATTTGCATTTGGAAGTGCCAAATTCTCTGGATGGCTGCTTATGCCTTTTCTCTTTATGATGATTGAACAGGATATGGGACAGCGTTGCTTTGCGGCTGAATCTCCCAAAACAGTTTCACGAGCAACTTTATGGGCAGCTCTTGCCACTTTTTGTGTGAGCCTGGTTCCCATTGCCTTCGGAATGCTGGCCAAAAGCCAGGCATTAGAAATTCCCACCGGAGGGAGTGTTTTAATGATCGCGATTCAGCAATTAACCAGCCCATTGGTCACAGCGTTTGTCAGTTGCGCTGTTTTGGTTGCCATTATATCCACAGCAGATTCATTGATTAATGCGATCAGCTCAAACCTCTCACAAGATTTTGGCAGCTTTACTTCTAAAATTAGCCGCATTCGTTTTTCCCAGATGATCTCAGCTTTCATTGCTCTTTTGGGGATCTTTTGCTCTTTTTATTTTAATAATATTGTCGATCTTCTCGTTTTAAGCTACGAATTATCCGTCAGTTGTTTGTTTGTCCCAATCGTCTTTGCCCTATACAAGAAACAAGGGAATAAACTTTCGGCGACTTTGGCAATCCTCTGCGGAGTCGCGGGCTTTTTACTGGGACGTCTATTTTCGCTTGAAGCCAGTAAAGAAATTTTTAGCTTAGGTCTGTCATTAAGTGGCTACTGCGCTGGAGAATGGGTCTTCAGCCAAAAATATGTTTCTGCCAGTTCCTTGGTTTCTGTAGAAAAAAGATAGGACAACTATCACAGAAGAGAAGCAGAAGTTCTCTTCTCTCCTGACTTTGGAATAATTTCACTTGCGAATACTCGTGAATAAGTTCAAATTATTTTCCAGATAACGCTCTGTGGTTCCCCTTGTTCAAGAAATCAAATTAGTCCAAACCCCAGAGAGAGAAAAATAAGTTCTCTTCTTCTTGTGCATAATTAAAATTTTAGTTGAGTTAAATCGTTTGAGATCGTACAAGTTATGTACATAAATTCATTGAAACGAGGTAACTTAATGAACAACTCTACTCCACTTTCTCGAATCGCCATTTTTTTAATGTGCGCTTTGTTTATGATTTCTTTACAGGTTTATGCAGGCGGAGTCATGCTCTATGAAATCTCCTCCGCAGATACCCGGCTTGCCTCTGCCGGTTGGAGTTCGCGTGCTCAAGATCCTTCAACCGTCTTTACCAATCCAGCCGGAATGAGCCGCTTATGTGGTGAACAAGTGCAATTTGGCGCCCAACCTATCTATAACTATATTCAGTTTGATCCCAATTCCCGCACAAATGTTTCAGGTCAGCATGGACATGCTAATAAATGGCTTCCTTCCGGAAGTCTTTTTTATGTCCGCCCTCTTGATGAATCGTTCACATTCGGCATCGGGAGTTTAGGCTATTTTGGATCCGACCTGCATTATAATAACCACTGGGTGGGCAGATACTATGTGCAAGATGTTTTGATGATGGGATTTTCTCTCGTTCCTGCCCTTTCCTATCGAATTAATGACTGTCTGTCAATAGGTGTAGGCGCGAATGTGATGTACGGCATCATGAAGCAGCGCAGTGCAGTTAATAATATTCTAGACCAAGCTCCTGATGGGTATTTCAATCTTAAAGATAATAAGGTGTCTGCAGGAGGTGTCTTCGGTGTTTTATATGAAATGACCCCTTCGACTCGTTTCGGAGTGCAGTACCTAACCTCTGTCAAATTGGGTTTTAGAGATCGTCCCAAATTTTCAAACATCGGTCCGATTTTAACCGGGATTTTGGATGAAGTGGGGATTCTCAACAGCACCTTGAATTTAAAAATTAGAGTGCCACAAAGCGTTATAGTGAGTGCTTATCATGACCTTGCATATAACTGGTCGATGATGGCCGATATCGGTTGGCAGCAATGGTCTCGTTTTGAGCGCACAGAAATCGTCTTAGCCGATCTTGCGCAAACGAGTTTTCAATTCACTGTTAAATACAGGGATTCCTGGCATGCCGCCTTAGGGACAGAATGGCATGTGGATGATTGCTGGACCCTCTCTAGCGGCATCGCCTATGATTCAGCCGCTGTAAGCACATCTGAAAGAACTTTTACCTTTCCTGTCGGCAGACAATGGCGTTTAGGGGCTGGTGCGCGCTGGATGAAATCATGCAATTTAATTTTTGATTTTTCAACTGCCTTATTGTGGCAAGGAGATCTTAAAGCGACGCAAACTCGGGGAGCTTTTGCGCGCACGGTTTCAGGGAAATACAAAAATATGTACACAGCATTTGCATGTTTAAATCTAACGTGGTTATTTTAAAAAAAGGGGAGTGCACAATATAACCATCCCTAAATATGTTTTTAAAAGAGGTCTCTATGCAGGAAATCGACAAGCTTGGCATTTTTTATTTGGGGAAAACGTTAGATCCAGCCACAGGAAAACTCACTGAACAGCCAGTTCTATATGATTCGAAAGATCTCACGACTCATGCAGTCTGCGTAGGGATGACAGGCAGTGGAAAAACGGGCTTGGGAGTGGTTCTTTTGGAGGAAGCCGCTTTGGATGGCATTCCAGCCATCATCATTGACCCCAAAGGGGATTTGGGTAATTTGCTGTTGGCATTCCCAGATTTAAAGCCTGCCGATTTTTTACCCTGGATTGAACCTGCTGAAGCCTCTCGTCAAGGTTTAACCCCAGAAGAGTTTGCGGAATCCGTCGCTAAAACTTGGCGGGAAGGGTTAGCAAAATGGGGAGAAGAACCAAAGCGCATTGAAACCTACAAAAAAGCAGTTGAAACAGTTATTTATACCCCTGCTAGTTCTGCTGGAAGACCGATTTCGATCTTGAATTCATTTGCAGCACCCCCTCCAGAACTTCTATTAGATACAGGGGCTTTTCGCGACAGGGTGCTATCCACTGTTTCAAGCTTATTAGGCCTTTTAGGCATCGATGCCGACCCCATCAAAAGCAAAGAGCATATCCTGATTTCGACCATTCTGGAAAATGCGTGGCGAAATCACCAAAATCTCGATTTGCCCGGATTGATTCAACAAATTCAGAAGCCGCTATTTGCCAAAGTCGGGGTATTTGATCTTGAGACATTCTATCCCTCAAAAGAACGTTTGACTCTATCAATTGCTTTAAATAACTTGCTCGCTTCTCCAGGGTTTCATGCGTGGTTAGAAGGGGAGCCGCTCGATATTCAAAGGCTTCTCTACACTAAAGAAGGCAGACCAAAACATTCCATTCTTTCGATTGCACACCTCTCAGATACTGAAAGAATGTTTTTTGTGACCCTTCTTTTAAACGAATTGCTTGCCTGGGTGCGGCGTCAAACCGGCACTTCCAGTCTTCGGGCTATACTCTATATGGATGAAATCTATGGGTTTTTCCCACCCACAGCCAATCCCCCTTCTAAAACGCCTATGATCACGTTGCTAAAACAAGCGCGTGCCTTTGGCCTGGGCATTGTGCTGGCGACTCAAAACCCGGTGGACCTCGATTACAAAGGATTGGCCAACTGTGGAACGTGGTTTATTGGGAAATTACAAACTGAACGCGATAAAGCACGCATTCTGGAAGGCTTGAAAACAGCCTCCTTAGATGGTTCAGAAGAGGACACACGTCAGCTGCTCGCTTTATGCGGCCAGCGCATTTTCCTTATGAAAGATGTGCATCGCCCTGCTCCTCTTTTATTTCAAACACGTTGGACTCTTTCTTATTTAAGAGGACCCTTAACACTGCCCCAGATTCAATCCTTGACCAAACAAGAGGCCAAAGAAGAAGGCATTGAACCCATTGTAGAAAACGTGCAGCCAGCCAAAGCCCAAAAACCCATGGTGCCTTCTGGCGTGGAAGAGTTCACTGCGCGAAAAGCAGTCGGTTTGGCGGATTTAACTTACCGCCCATTAATTTTAGCCATTGGCAAAGGACATTTTCTCGACAGTAAGAACGCCATTGATACCTGGCAGGAATACGTTTTTGTTGCCGGCCTGACAGACAATGGCGCCGATGTCGATTGGGAAGGGGGAGCCTCTATACCCAACGGAAAAGAGGCCGTAGTGAAAGGTGTGCCTTCCGATGGACAGTTTGAAGAGCTGCCTGCCGGCTTTATGCAAGCGCAAAATTATTCCGCTTTTAAGAAATCTTTTATGAATTACATCTATCAAAATCAGACACTTGATCTTTTTAAGTCGGCGGATTTAAAAATGACCTCTAAGCTAGGGGAGACCGAAGGGGACTTTCGAGCTCGCCTGGCAGTGACTTTGCGTGAAAAAAGAGATGAAGATCTCGATAAAATTCGCAAAAAATATGCCGATAAAATTCAAGCCCTTGAAGAGCGCGTACGTAAAGCCCAAGAAAAACTTTCCAAGCAGCAGCAGCAGGCTGGACAGCAAAAGTTCGATACAGCTATTTCAATCGGAAGAACTATTTTAGGGGCTATTTTAGGGAAGAAGGTGCTTTCCAGCACGCGAATTTCCGAGGCGAGTTCTTCAATCAAAAAGGCCACGAAAATTGGCAAAGAATCGCAAGAGGTGGCCTCGGCGGAAGAAGATCTAAAAACGTCTCAAGAGCAATTAACCACATTGAAAGATGCTTTGCAAAAAGAAATCACACTCATCCAGACTCAAACCCTTGATCAAATTCCTTTGGAAAAGGTGTCCATTAGACCTAGAAAAACAGATATTGTGGTTGAAACAGTCGGCGTCATTTGGTGGCCATTGCCTAGTGAATAGGATCGAGTATGCATGACTTAGTCTTAATAGAAAAAATTCCTCCATCCAGCGACTGTTGGCCAAATTTAATCAGAGACAAAAAAATATTAGATCTGTCTGTAGAAGAAGTAATAAATAAATACCAAGGTTTTGAAGGAGAGTTGATTTGCCTTTTTAAGGTTGAAGAAAACAGGCAAGAACTCGAAAAATTCATAAACCAATGCTTAGAGTTAAAAAAGCTGAGTAGCTGCTTGCTCCTACACGTCATTTCTGGCTCTGAAGTCATGCCCTCCTCTTTAAGGGAACAGGCAGTTTTTGTGGGTTATGATATTGGAGCTTGTGATGAGGAAAAAACCTTATATTCTTCCCTATTTAATGAAGTATTATTTGGAGGTTATGAGGAATTGATCGCCTATAAAGATTTGTTAAATGACAACCTGCTTTTTCCAGATAAGGCTACAGCTGAAAGATATGTTGACTTGCACAATAAAATGTCTGCTCAAGGGAAAAATGTGGAAGACTACATGGAAATGATTATTTACGAGATTTGGAAATACAAAGGTTAAAGTAAATTCCCCCAATCCTCAGAGCAAAAGCTCTTTTTAGCTTTCTCTTTTTTCGGGATAATGCGAGGTTTCCTTGGAGATGTAAATTTAAATTTGATAGAGTCATCATTCCTCCCAACTAATTTTGAACTAAAAACATTCTATGTTTTAACACGAATAATAACCTTTTCAGTTGCGATATAGTTATATTGTTGATATAAAATTAATTATTTTAAAATTAAAAAGGAGATAGTTTATGTCAGTAGAGAATATTGTTGGAAGTGCCGTTTGTTTCACGGCGATGGGCGTCGCAAGCCTGGGACCTTCGCAAGCAATTGGCGCAGAATGGTTGTGTACTCTCTTGGAGAAGCAGCTGTTCTTTTGACAAGAATTACTTACGCTACCCTAAGAAATCTTGGGAAGCATGGCATCAATGACCGTAGAGAGTATAAGAATTATGATGCCAAAATCCACCACTATACTCAAGCGGACAAATCTTATTTTAAAATTGAAAGAATCAAAGCTGAAGGTATATGGCTTAAAACAGTGAGCGCTCAGCGCATTTTGCTAGGATCCCTCGCAATGCTTCCTTTTGTAGGAATCATCTGGGTATTAGGTGCTGGGATGTCAGAGGAAGAGAACCGCAATCACTTTTGGAGAAGGACAAATATTGGAACTATTGATCGCATCTTGAAAGACATTGAAACCCCCAATCCGGCCTAACCATCCCTTTTTTGGCCCTGCAGCCTTTTCATTTAAGAGAAAGTGGATCTAGTCGTCTACTTTCTCTTTCTCAAATCAATGTACACTGGAAAATCCATCCTGTAGAATAATGTAAAAACATTTTTAAAATAGGTCTTTCAGAAATTCCTCAGCACAAAAAAGCTCTTTTTAGCTTTCTCTTTTTTTTGAGATCCAGTATAGATTTATTTTTTTATCGCATTTCTAGCAAGACGACAGCGCGCTGCAAATTAACAAAAATGGGAACACAGATGAATAGTATCGTTCGAAATACATGTTTAGCACTTTTGACTTTGATGGGAACGACTTCTTTTCTTTGGGCTAATGAACCAATTTCCCCACAAAGCTGTGTCTGCGGCTGTCAATGTGGGGCGGCGTGTCAATGCGGCTACTCGCAAGGCACATCCTGCGGCTGTTCGCAAGCAGATGATTGCGTTAAGGGTGAAGATGAGCAGGCTGAGAACGCAAGTTATGCAAATTGGAAATATTGGCATAATTATTCGCATGGAACCCCCTGGGATTATTATGATGCCAGTTTAACAGAACGCGCACGCGGAACATGTTATGGTTTAACAGGCGTGTGGCTGCCTGAAGATCCTATTTTATTCAGACCATTTATTGCTGACCCGCACCAGGTGTGTTATTCAGTGGGTTGGCGCTTTAATGATCAGGTTTTAGCTAAGAACGTGATTGATGTGTCCTACGGAGATACATTACCGCTTTATCGCTGGTTTTATGTTTGGCCTTGGTGGGGTCAAATGCAAGTAGAGATTGAAGGAGCGCTGTGGGCGGTCTTTGCGCCTTTGCAAGAGAGTGCACCCTTAATTAACGCAGACTACTATGTCGCTATCCCCATTACCTATGCCATTGATAAATGGTCTTTTAGAATTCGTGCCTTCCATGTCTCTTCACACATTGGCGATGAATTTTTAATCGAGCACCCGCGTTTCATCAGAAAAAACCCCAGCGCTGAATTTTTAGATTTTTCAGTTTCCCATGATTTTACAGATGAAATCCGTTTGTATGGAGTGATTGGGGGCATTTTGCATCAAGACGAATCCTTTAAGACTAAACGTTTCTATGCTGAAGCTGGTACGGAGCTGAGGCTGGAAGGGCTTGGATTTATCGACTGTAGACAGCAGCTCTATGGACTGCCTTTTTATGCCATGCATTTCCGTTATTCAGCTGATTTTAAGAAACACGTCGATATTACCTATGCTCTAGGATATGAGTGGGGCAGGTTGCGTGGACGTTGTAAAAAAGTACGGCTGTTTGCTGAATACCATGACGGATATTCCGTGGAAGGGCAGTTTTGTAAATTCCCGACCAATTACTTTGGGATACGTCTTGTTTATGGATACTAAAGGCCCGGATGAGAATAAAGAGCTTTCGGAAAAAGATTTTATTCATGAAGAATACGCCAAAAAGCCAGCCATTTTTTGGAAGTCGTTAGGCGTTGTTGTATTAGCCTCAGCCCTTTTGTGGTTCATTTCGTTTTGGTATACCAAACAAATGAACACGTTCTACAAAGAAAGTTCCTTTTTACAAGTGAGCAATCGGCAAATCTCTCTTTTTCTGTGGCAATTCACAGACTATATGCGAGCTCATGTCAAAAACAAAGCAGGATATCTCCCTGGGTTTTTATATATCGAAAAAGTGGGACTAGATGCTTCTACTGCCGAGGATACAGCTGTAGCCCCCCCTGAAGTGCTTTTTTTGTACCATGTATGGGACTTGCTTCTGAAACCGGAATTTTCTCCAAGGCCTATCCCTCAAAAGCAATTTGAGGAGTTTTTAAAGGAAACAGCTGAATGGCAGCCTGGGTATTGGCCGCAAGCTCCTAAAGCTTACCGTGCCTGGCTAAGCAATTTAAAAAAAGGCTCCGATCAAGATCTGAGTTCGACTTCATTGGATGAATTGCCGCAAGAGGTGCGGTTGGCTTTTCAAGGGTGGAAAAACTACTTTCACGAAGGAGATGCCATTAACGCTACAGAGCCTACCTATGCTGAAATGGAGGGTTTTTTAGCGGTACATCCTCATTATGCGCGTTCTTACTGGAGTAATATTTTGAATGACAGTTATCCTGACTATCTAGCCTCCTTTAATCCCCCCAATCTTCAACCCGAAGCTCTTATTCCTCGCAATGAACTGGCTCCCTTTTTAAAAGTAGCCTTCTACAATTTTAAAGAATCCAACCTTGAGAAATAAGATTTCAGGCAATCGAAAAGACACGCCAGATTTACAAAAAATTGCTTTATCTTTAAAAAAGCTCAGAGTGAGAGCCTATTCTATACAGATAGAGAAGTCGCTCATCGACTTGATAAATTAACAACACATCAGGCTTAATGTGACATTCTTTGTTACTAACATAGCTACCAGAAAGGTCATGATCCTTATATTTTTCAGGTAATTTTTTTTTAGAAAGGATTAACTTCAAAACTTCATTAAGTTCTTTAATAACTTCTTTTTTATGCTCATATTTCTTTAAATCTTTTTTAAAGCGCGTTGAGAATTTTCTTTCAAGCATTTGGATCTATTCCCATTTGCTCCCAGAAATCCTCTAGAGATCCAAAAGAATGGCCACCACCCTCATCTAACTCTTTCATTGCTGCTAGGGTTTTCTTATTCGGTAGCTTAGCTTTATTGGCCATGTCTTCTTTTGCCATATCAAGAAAGTATTCACTAATTGTCATATGCTTACGGGCCGCAAGCATTTTAATGCACGCTCTTTCATCTAAAGAACATTCGATAACTACTCTAACCCGGCTCTGTTGATTTTGTTTTGTCGACATATACAACCTCCTATTAATTTTATTTTATAAAAAATTATACTTTTTACACAAGTGTAACTTTTGATGCTTTTAACAACACTTGACTAATTAATCATTCATTTTGTTGCATGAATGGGGATAGCTGCAAACGCCATATTATGTTATTCTGGTTTACATTCTATTTGATCTCGAGGATGTATGCAGCTTTTCAATAAAAAAATTCTCTTTTCATCGATACTCTTTCTAATCTTCTCTCTATTAGGTTTTGCCTCTCGAGCGTCAAGTGATGAAAATGAATTCTTCGATCTGGATCAATCAGAGGTCTCGGTCATCAAATCCTTGATCGATCCACTGACGATCAAACGCTATGTGGAGAAAAATTTTGCCTTGGAAGGGGGAATAAAAAGTGCCTTTTTGAGTCAAGGAGTGAATGACATTTATTTAATTGAAACGCGTGGTGCCAAGTATATTTTACGACTATCTAGAGCCGATAAATATACTACGATGACTCAGGCGGAATTTTTGTTTGAGCTTAATTGGCTCGATTTTTTACATCAACAACAAGTGCCCGTTTCTTATCCGGTTCGACGAATAGACAAACATTTATGCGGTTTAATTCAGGCACCCGAAGGTCCCCGTTACGCCACTTTATTTAGTTACGCCGAAGGGACGACAGTGATGAACGTCGAGCAGGCATTGATTTTAGGCAAAGCCTTAGCAGAGCTGCATGCAGCTTCAGATCGTTATGAAGGAAGTATTGATTGTGTTAATTTAGATATCGATCATCTCCTCTATCAGCCGGTGCAGCGCATCAAAGATTTCCTTAACGGTGCGTATCCGGAAAAATGTGCCTATTTAGATGTATTAGTGGAGCAACTCTTTCAGTACATTTCCACAATGGAGATTACAAAGGGGGGCGTGGGGATTATAGCTGGGGATGTGCATGGCTATAATCAACACTTTACCGCCGGCAATCAGCTCACGTTGTTCGATTTTGAGTTTTGTGCGAAAGGATATCGCCTCTACGATATCGCCACTTTTAAGTGGTGCCGAGGCGCAGATGTTGAACTGTGGCATGCTTTTCTGGAAGGATATCAATCTGTTCGCACCTTAACTGAAGCGGAAATTGAAGGGATCGCCATCTTTGTTAAAGTGCGCAATCTTTGGTGGATGGGGGCCCTGACTCAGCTGTCTGAATCCTCCTACAAATTAGATCGTAAATTTTGGGAACGTGCTTTTGCGCAATTCAATCAAGGATAAAGAGCCGCTGCATCGACAAAACCATCTTCATAAACAGGCCCCTCTTTTCCGATAGGCAGCTTGCCAAGAAAATAATCAAGATAGATCTTAAGTCCTTGCTCTGCATTTTGGATGGCATAGAAACAATTGCTTAGCCATTCAGATCCCATAATGGTGCCGCTTTCCAAATTGCAATGGAAACGAGACGTGATTTTACTTTTCCAGTAGTCTTTTTCCCCAAATAGGAGGATAGGGGAGGCTTTAGCGGAGCCTACTTTACGACGGACTTCTTCTAAACAATATTCAAAGTCTGTTCCCACGCCCCCCGTTAAGAAAATCGGGAAGTCTAAATGGAACTCTGCTTGCCGCTCAACGAGTTTATCGATGCGATAAGTCATTTTGGCTTGAATGTAAGGATTCAGCTTTTGTTCATTAACAACCGAGTTATCTTTTTGGCGAAAATCGACGATATTGGCACACGATAGAATATCTAATTTGGTGGCGATGTAATTGCCAATTTCCATCGCTCCAGGACCTCCTCCTGTGACTAACGCAAGCGGGGTCGAAGGTTGCAAAAGTGGATGATTCATGTCTTTGCGCATGTCTAAGACGCCCTTGAGGAGGAGTTCTAATTCTTTATCGAAATTTCCTTTTAAGAGATTAGAGCCATAAATTCCAAAGACCGTTGCATGCAAAAATAAATCCACCTTATCCAGCGGCACAAACATGCCTGAATCCTTTGTCGGTTTTTGCGTAAATTGCAAAATTTTACCGCTCATTTCATCCACCCAATAAACAGGGATGGCAAATTTGTTTAGATCATGCAGCAAAGCGCGATCTTCGGCAGAAAAAAACATCCCGTAGTTGCTAGAAGGGTATTGGAAGTAGATCCCTTTTAAGCATCTTTGGATTTGGTCGCCTAGCAACATCCGTTTCATCAACGGCGAGGGGAAATAGCGGGTTAATAAAACGCCTTGGCTGGTGATGTAACCGGCATCGATGGCTTTTAAAAAGGGATAAGAAGGCTGTTGCTCAATATATCTTTCTACCATCAAGGCTTGACGGCTCGACTGGGCTTGACCAGGAAAATCATGAAAACGATTTTCACGCGAAATCCAATCCTCTGAGTTTAAAGAGAGAAGCTGTTCGCCCTTGACCACAAAAACAGCCGCCTTATTTTCAACAGGAGCAGGAGAGGTCGCGAAGGCTTTAAAAAGCACGTTGCTATCTTCTATCGAGGCTTGCAACTGATCTCTGTCTGAAAAGAAAACGTGTTCGCGATAGGGTTCCAAAGTATAGAATTCTAGGGGAATGTCGGTGATTTCCCGCACGCTTTTACCAAAAAGTTCGTAAATATCGCCAGAAGCGGTGGTGTCAGGCTGCAAAATCGATGCCGAAGTATGCTGATAGCCTTGTGAAAGCAAGCTGTTGACGACCCGGGCATAAACGGTTCGGATATGTAATGGCAGTGTTTTGACGAGCAGGATTTCATCGCCTTCAATATTGCGTGGGAGGTGCGATTTCCATTCTTGGTGTAAACGCAGCATATCGCGCATGGGCGTTTTGCTGATTAAAGCCTTGCCAATGGTAGGTAAAAAACCATTGGTGGTGGCATCATACTGCACTTTGCCATTTTGTAAGGACAGGTAAGCCACGGTGCGCCCATCCACTTTTTCCAAAATCAAATCATTGCTGCCATGCAATCCCCCAAGTGACAAGAGGGGGCGTCCCCAGCGGTCAGCTCTCCCAAACATCCGCGAAAGATAATCGGGATCGCGCACTCTTCTGCGTTCATCTGCCGCAAACAGCTTGCCAATATAAGCTCCAGCTTGAATGAGCTTAAGCATTTCGATTGCTAGGGCACCATAAGCTTTAAGTTCTACAATAACTTCTGCACATCCATTTTTGGCATCCAATTGGATCGCTTTGCCAATCCCATCTACCCCTAACTGAGCTAAAGTACTCTTGATGTTGAAGAGTACCAAAGCTGGGTCAATTTTAAAACCCACAAAGGCAGGGGAAATGTGTTCGATAAAGACCACCACTTCCGCAGTTCTTTCATCAATAGTTTTAATTAAAGTTATACACCCATCTGGAGTCACTAGATCGGGGTAAGAGTAGTCAAAATCAAATTCCATATCTCTGAATACACGAGTAAAAGGTGTGATCAATATTTGGCTGCATCATAGAGTAAGCGGAAATTTAGAACGAGCGATTTTCCTTATGTGGAGATAAAAAAGAAGAAACTAGTTTGCCTTTTGTTTGCCAAAAAAGATAAATGACTAATCCTAAAGAGGATTTTTTGTGGGAAGATTGTAGATAGAATGTGAATAAAAAAACTTTTTCATTAGGGAGTGAAATGAAAAGCCCCCAAGGTTTTGTTTGATGCACTGTCTTAAAGTTTTATATGACGCTAACACATAGGGTGTTGTGAAATTGATTCGAAGACTTAGCGGAAAAGGAATTATTAAATTCGATGGGGGTTTTTCCGCATAAAATTTGTTCATAATTTTATTTCAGATTTGACTAGTTAGTCATAATTTGCTAAAAGCTTGTAGAATTTTTTTTTATACCTTCAAAAGGTTGTTGAGAAAAGTTTCCCTCAAATAGCTTTGAACCAACCATGCCTAATTTACATTTTAAGAGAGATATTAAACATGCTACAACAAATTACCGGTGCTCATTTCGGTGCTGAAACTTTTACTGGAAATCTTATCCAAACACCGGCTAAAAAGTATCTCGATGCTGAAGAAAATTATTCTAGGATTTTTGATCAAATTTTTCAGCCAAAAGAAATTTCGTCTCCAAAACAACCAAAGAAGATTTTAGACAATGTCTCGATTATAGAAACAAATTCGTCGTCAGGAGAGGTTATTGCAAGCCTTAAAATTGACTTTTTTGCTAATCAGCTAGAGACTTACTTCGATGGAAAGGCTAAGTCAGTTAAATTATCTGTTGCTTTGGGAGTGATTGCGAAGGCTTCAGTGAATTTTGCCTCAATACGCGAAGAGGTCAATCGAACGCAGGATCGCTCAAGAAAAAGTCCATTTTCTAATGTGACCGTGATAAAATCTGGCAACAAACCCTCGCCTATTCCTATTCAGGTGCGGGGAGGCACAGCTATTCTAAGTAGTCATAATAGCACGACTTCGATTTCAGCGGAAACAATAGATATGTGTGAGCATCTTTTCGATCGACGTTTTGCTGAGCCTATGTGCCCGTTACTAGGGGTGAGTTCTACACAAAATCTAGGGAGGCTCATTCATCGTATTTATATTGGTCGATGCATTCTCGGATTGAAGAAAAGTGTCAAAAATCAATGGTTCAGTGCGCAAAAACATGAGAGGGAACGCAATCGAATTCTTGAGTTAATCAAGTCGCCAGGATCGCAGCTATATTCCACTCCGATCTTATAAATTTTTTGGCAGCCGCATCTTTAAACCCAAGTGTCTACGACTTGGGTTTTAATTGACCAAATCTGTGTTACAGCAGTTTGACCTGTAAGCCAAGATGTGTAGCTTTGCGATGGGCATTGTGTAAGTTGAGTTTAAAAAGCCATTGTGACATAATCCTCATTTTTTAAATAAGCAAACAAAAACTGTTCGCTACTGGTATCTAAGTTAGGTAACAGGGGTGTATGTTTTCCTACAAGTACTTAGAGGTACTTATGAGTAGTCAAAAAATTCCAAAAAGTCTCGGAACGCATGATGGCACATTTCATGCCGATGAAGTGACTGCATGCGCGTTGCTCCTCCTTTTTGATTTGATTGACAAAGATAAAATTGTGCGGACTCGCGATTTAGATTTGTTGGCAAATTGCGAATACGTCTGTGATGTAGGCGGCATTTATGATCCCAAGCAGAAATTATTTGATCATCATCAGGTTCAATATCAAGGGATGATGAGCAGCGCGGGGATGGTCCTGCTGTATTTGAAAGACCAAGGCATCATCAAGCAAAACGAATATCTGTTTTTTAATCATGCCATCATCTTAGGGGTTGATGCCTCAGATAATGGCAATGATCCGCAAATTTCAGGCTTGTGCACCTATTCTCATGTGGTCTCAAACTTTACTCCCATTGAACATAATGCCCCGGCTAAAATCCAAAATGAAGCCTTTTTCGAAGCGCTGGATTTTGCCTTTGGACATATCCAACGCTTATGGAAGCGTTACTGCTATACACAGTCTTGCCGGCAAGTCGTTGAAGAAGCGATGAATACCCATTCCGAATGTTTAATGTTTGAGAAAGGGATTCCCTGGCTGGAAATTTTCTTTGAGCTTGATGGGGAAAATCATCCGGCACAATTTGTCATTATGCCTTCTGGCACGCATTGGAAGCTCAGAGGCATTCCACCGACCTATGATGATAGAATGAATGTGCGTTTCCCACTCCCGCTAGAATGGGCTGGACTTATCGATGAAGAATTGAAAAAAGTTTCCGGGATCGAAGGGGCTATTTTTTGCCATAAAGGACGCTTCATTTCCGTATGGGAAACTAGAGAAGATGCCTTAACTGCATTGCAATACATCTTAAAGAAAGAAAAAAGGCCTTTATGACTATTTTTGCAAGAATTATTAAAGGGGAATTGCCAAGCGAAAAAGTCTTTGAAAATGAGCTCGTGCTCGTCATCAAAGACCTGCATCCTGTGGCGCCTGTCCATCTTTTGATCATTCCCAAAAAGGAAATTCCTGATTTTCAATCTTTAACAGTCGCCGACTTTCCGCTACTCGTTGAAGTGGGAAAAATCGCGCAGCAGCTCGCCGAACAGTTTAAGATCACAGCAGGATATCGTCTATTGACCAATAATGGAAGCTTAGCTGGTCAAACTATTTTCCATTTACATTTTCATTTGATCGGAGGGCGCCAACTTGGTGCTTTGGCATAAGTTTACAATCGGATACGAGGGGTTATGTTAAATTTTAAGCTTGAACGCGACCATACCGGATTATTGATCATCGACGTACAGGAAAAGCTTTTTCCTTATGTTGAACGCTCCTGCGAAGTCCTGCACGCTATCATGCAAGTTGTGGAAGGCTTTAAAATCTTTAAACTGCCAATTTTTCTCACGGAACAATATCCTGCAGGACTAGGCCCCACGGTGGCTAAATTGAAAAATGTGTTGCCGCCGCAACAACCTACCTGTGAAAAAACAGCTTTTTCGGCAGCATTGGCCCCCGCTTTTCTGCAGTTTGGTGAAACTCATCAAATCAATCAGTGGATATTAGTGGGCATTGAGGCTCATGTCTGTGTGTTGCAGACGGCTAAAGATCTCTTATTAGATGGCAAGCAGGTGGTCGTTTTAAATGATGCCATTTCTTCCCGTTCTATTTATAATTTCTCTACGGCCATTGCCGAGATGCGGGATTGCGGTGCACGCATCAGCAGTGTAGAAACAATTTTATTTGAATTGTTAGACAATTCGCAAGCCCCGGAATTTAAGCAAATCAGCCAATTGGTAAAATGAGAAAATTTTTTCTCCTGCTTCTTCTGATAGGTTCTAGCCGCTTTTATGCAGAAGAGGCTGGCGAAGGAGCCTTTTTATCAGAAGAAATCATTGCTAAAAGAATCCATGGACATTTAGTTCTGAAAGATAAGGATGAAGCTTATCTTGAAGCCTGTGCAGGGATTAAACAGTTTCCTGATTCCCCTCAAATTTACAAAGCGTACATCTATGCCTTAGCTGAAAAGGGGCATGAACAAGAGATGCTGTTTGCCTGGAAAATGTATCAGACTTTAGCCCCTGCCCAAGATTTTCGGCAGACAATCGAGAAAATGGCCTGGGGCGTCATTGAAAAAGGAGCGCAATCGACCTCGCCTATGGTGCGAATCATGTCGATTTTAGCTGCCTTTTTGAGTCAGGATGCTAAAGGCGTGAGCTTACTGGCCGCTCATTTAAATGATTCTAACGCTTTTATCCGTAAAGCTGTGGTGGAGTTGGCTGGGAATTTACGAGATGACATGCTTTGCAAAAAAATTCTGTCAATTTTAAGGCAAGAGAGGAATTGGGGGGTATATGAGGAGGCTATTAAATCAGCTGGTTCTATGAAAATTTCAGCGGCAGCTCCTCACCTCACTAAAATTCTCGTTGATGACAAGACTTCCTTTGAAGAAAAAAAAGGCGCTTTAGTTTCTCTAGTCAATATGACTGATTCGATTTCACATGAGCAATTGCAGCAATTAATCGCAAGTCCTCGCATGGGATTACGATTGCTAGCGTGCGAGCTAGTCTGCCATCTGATGCTAGAAGAAGAAATTGAGAGTCTCATCATCTTGACTAAAGATAGCCAAGCTCAAGTCCGCTCGGCGGCTCTTCAAGTTTTAGGTTTATTGGGGCGCACCCCTAAGCATCAAGCTAGAGTCCTAGAGTGTGCTTTACAGCTAACTTCTGACCGAGATCCTCACGTGCTGATTCCAGCTGCCTGGGTTTTAACGTTGCTGGACCATCCGCGCGCAGAAGGACTCTTCAAATCTTTACTGGAGCATCATGAACCTACCGTCCGCGTGGCTGCAGCGGGAGCTTTAACTTCAACAGGCAAGTATGGAATACCTCTTTTACAACATGCACTTAATGCCTCAAACGACCCGTTTGTAAGACTCAACGCAGCGCTAGGATTAATTGCGCAGCAAGTTGAAATTGCCAAAGCCTGCGAAATCCTTTATCAAGGATTGCAGGAACAGCCGCAAAGGTGGATGTGGGATGAATTTGGAATTTTTAAAGCCTTAGCACCCAGTACTCTTACACATGATGATGCCATTCCACGCTATCCAGAAAGTGTCGATCAAGCCACGCGCTTGGAAATCCTGAATACTCTTGCCATCATGAATTCTACCCATGCGCAAGAAGCGATTAAAAATTTTCTTAAAGAAAAAGTGTGGGGCATTTCGGGAATGGCATCGATTCTCTTATTGACAGAAGGGGATGAAGCTGCCCTCTCTATTATTGAAAATCTGATTGAAGACCCCGATCAACAAATTCGCATCCAAGCCGCTCTGATACTCGCCTTGTGGGGGCGCGGTGAAAAAGCCATTCGCACCCTGCAAGAGGCTTATCCAGGTGCTTCCCGCGACCTTAAAGAAAGGATCTTGGAAGGACTCGGCAAGGTGGCCTCAGAGACCTCAATCCCTTTTTTAATTGATAAACTAGAAACCGAGCCCTTTCAAACACTGCGTATTCTTGCTGCATCTTCGTTGCTCATGTGTTTGAATCATTAATACGTCTTTTTGCTAGAGGGGTGACAACAATGACATCTTGCTGAAAAGATGTGGCCAACCACGCGAAGACTCCTTCAGGCCGATATCTGCCTTCCTGAACTCCCCTGGCTAACAGATTGATTTCTTCACAGGCATTCAGATCAGCTTCATCGATCATTTTCCTAAATTCGCTAAAACGTGCTGGCTGATCTTTTTGTATCGCATGAATAGCTTTTAGGGTTTTTTGCCGCTTTTTTGCCATTTTTTTAGTAAGGGGTTTGTCATAAAAATCATCCAGATTAATTTCGGAAAGAATTGGACTATCTGCACAATTTTTACATTTTTCGTCTTTCAGTTGATGCCAGATTGTAGGAATAGGAGGTTGCAAGCCGGTTAAAGTCTCATAGTCCTTGATCAATTCCTTTAATTTCTCCTGTACTGATTCATCATTAGGCGTTCCTGGGCAAGTATTAGACTTTTCTTTAGGAGCTCGAACCACGCGGAAGAGTTGGGCTTCTCTGGCCAGACCAAGAAGCGTTAAATACAGGACCTTACTTGCGTCGAAAGCTCTAATCGTTTTTTTTAAATAATCCATTTCGAAGGGAGCGATAGCGAGTCTACAATTAAGCTTGAATAGACGCTTTAAAAGAATATCGTGCTGTTTTTCGTAAGCTTTTTTCGTTTCAGGCTGACTACTTGGAGAAAGAACAACCTGGGTCCTTATTTTTTCCAGTTTTTTTGCAAGAAGATTGGTATAGGTCTCTTTTCTAATTTTGATCTGAGAGTATCTTCTTTGCAGCTCAAGAAGGGTTAATTGCCAATCTGGATCTTGCGGCGAAAAACTTTGGTTAAAATGACTGTCCAAAATTTCTCTTATGCCAGTGACAATGGCCTGAACTTCTTTCTTAATTTCCGATCCTTTTTCGAGAGGGTTAAAAAAGGCTTCGATCTGAAAGACAGAATCCTCTATACGAGTCATGTTTTCTTCTAGTTCGATTCTAAGAAGTTGCACTTCCTTACTCTGCTCGGCGATGATTTGGCAAAAATTGACCCGTGGAATTTCTAGCCTTTGGCGGTTTTTTTCTTCCTTTTCCCGTTCCTCGTCTTGAGCCTTAAAATTTGGACTCGTCTCAACGATATTCACTAACTCATTTATTAATCCAGCGAGTTGCTTTATTCTTTCTTCTGTCTTTTTTTTGGTTCCTTTTCTTTTGCGTATAATGTTTTTAAATTCTTCAAGGACAACGCCTTCAGCATCTTCTGCAAAGTTCCATCGCGCGTTCTCTAATAATCCCATTAAGCTTTTATTCATCTCAATTAGAAGGAGGCTTCTTAACTTGGCGTAGGAGATGATGCGGAGTTGTGCCTCTATCCTGGGGAAAATATCTTCCACTAAGCTGATCATTTTAGGAATTGACTCTAAATAAAAAGCCTTTAATTCCAGCAGACGCTCATTGCCTTTAGGGTATTCCTCTTTTTCAACCAAAGAGACAGATTCTTCCTCCCAATCTTGAGTGACTTCGTTCAACTTAAAACTACTGATGCATTCAAGCTGTCTGGATTGCATTAATTTGGATTCAATACTTTCATACTCCGAGTAGAGAGTGGTGAAAGTTTCTTTCTTTTTCCTTAGTTTCGTTATTTTTAAATTTACATCGTGAGCATCTGTGATGTCGCAAGAGTCGGTATGCAACTGCAAAATTTGTTCTAGCAATTCTGTAAAGCTTTCATGAGACTTTTCTAAAGAGTTAATGATACATTGAAGGGATAGGATGGGGTTTTCTTCTCTTTGAGCAAGCGGAAGTGGATGGCAATCAGAAAGAGGACGTCTGCTTTTCTTCTGTTTTTTCAGTCTGAGTGTTGCTAATCCACTATTCACTTTTGTAGCGAGGTTTTTGAATTTTTCTTTAGCATAGCTTGTGGTTTTTTCAGGTTTCTCGGTTTCAGATTGGTCTGGAGTGGATGAAAAATGAGTTGTTTCATCAGAGAAAGAGGGTGTTAAACCCCGGGAATAGATATCAGCTTCCATTGTACACCTGCTTTTATAGTGCGTCGATCATCATTATCATTATCGATCTTATTAAGTGAATACTACTCAAATGCCGAAGAATCGCGCAATCAGAGATTCTGCTTTTAAATCGCAAACGCGAGGCGCTTTCTTTAAAAGCTTGTGAAGGGATACGTCCTTAGCCTTATCTGGAGGGGAGATTGAATCGTTCCATTAGAATGTTCGGGTATAGTGTTGCAAAGAAGTATCAGATCCGCAATAATTTCAGGCAAAAATAAATATTTCTTTTACAATACAACAATTATTTGAGGGTAATCTTATGGTTAAAAAAACATGGGTTCCATTCATTGCACTGTGTTTGTTAATGGGAGCGTGGGAATTTTGCAGCCGTTTCTTTGCTGATCTTCTCTTTGTTCTTCCTCCCCCTTCGCGGATTATGCTGTGCGTTTGGCTAAAATCGGATCGTCTCCTCTTTCATACTGGCGTGACCTTAAAAGAAATGGCCGGAGGATTTTTTTTAGCCCTCATTGTGGCTTTTCCTTTAGCGTGGATGATGGCCTTCTGGGAATCGATGCGCATGATCTTGCAACCTTTATTTATCATCATTCAATGCATTCCCATGTTTACTTTGGCTCCCATTATGGTGATTTGGTTTGGATGGTCGTACACCGCCATTGTTCTGCCCACAGCTTTAATGATATTTTTTCCTCTGACGATGAATATCTATCAGGGGCTTCTCTCAACCCCGCAACACTTGGTCGATTACTTTAAAACATTAAAGGCAACTCCCTGGCAATTTTTCTTCAAGCTTCAACTACCCGCTTCATTACCTCATGTTTTTGCTGGATTTCGTATTGCCGCAGCCATCGCTGGCATCGCAGCGATTGCAGGGGAGTGGGCTGGTGCCCAAGATGGCCTGGGGATGTTAATGATGCAAAGCCGTCGCGAAACCGACCTTGAGGTAACCTTCAGTGCCTTATTTTGTCTAACTGTTGTAAGTCTTACCCTCTATATGGGCATGACGGCTTTAGAAAATGCCATCAAAAATCGCAAAGCATGGCGTATGCCTGCCAGTTCCTTGTTGACAGTTTCCATATTGGCCTTTTTTGGATGCCAATCCTCTCCCAAGCCTCAAGCGACACGATTGATCTTGGATTGGATTCCAAACCCGAATCATGTGGCACTGTATGCTGGGGTGCAAAAAGGTTTTTTCAAAAATAGAGGCATTGATCTTCAAATTTTGAAAATTCATGATCCGAGCGATGGCATTGGATACTTAACCTCGGGTAAAGCTGACTTAGCGGTTTACTACACCACCGAAACTTTGCATGCCATGCAGAGAGGCTCCAAGCTGGCGATGGTTGGTGTGCTGATTGGAGAGCCTTTATACTCATTGCTTTACCGCAAGAATGAGGGCGTGTCTTCACTGCAAGATCTGAATGGCAAAATCATTGGCTATAGCATGGAAGGAAAAACCCTAAAAGCATTACAAAATGTTTTGGCCAAAAAAGGAGTGATTCCGGAGACCATGTATAATGTGAGCTTTGATCTGGTGAGTACACTAGCTACGAAGCGAGTCAGTGCGGTGTACGATGCCTATTGGAATATTGAAGTCCCGCATTTAAAATCTTTAGGGATTGAAACTGATTATTTCAACGCAAACGATTTAGGGATTCCTCCCTACAACGAACTCATTCTGATTGCTAATGCCGGTTCCGAGCAAGCTTCTCCTGAATTTGTGGAAAATTTACAGGCAGCTATGACTGAAACGATTACCTATTGCCAAAGAAATCCTGATGAGGCCTTTGCACTTTATTTAAGTGCCAATCCAGACAAAGGGGATAAAGCGCGCGTTTGGGAAAAAGAAGCCTGGGAATTGACCTACCCTCTTTTAGCCAAAACCCAAGAAATCGATCCCGCTTCTATTGAGGCTTACAAACAGTGGCTGGTGGCCAATGACATTCTCCACTAAGAGACTGTGAAAAGATTCTTTCCCGCCCAAATCGGCATTCTGGTATGATTATTCCTTACTTTAGAGAGGAGGATTTTTATGTTAAAAATTGATCTGACAGGCAAAAAAGCATTTGTGGCGGGAATTGGAGATGATCAGGGATTCGGCTGGGCTATTGCCAAAGCTTTGGCAGAAGCTGGTGCAGAAATTATCGTCGGCACCTGGACCCCCTTGATGAAAATTTTTCAAACAGGCCTGGAAAACGGCAAATTTGATAAGTCGCGTGTTCTATCCGATGGCTCGTTGCTGCAATTTGCTAAAATTTATGCGCTCGATGCCTCCTTCGATAAAATGGAAGATGTTCCGGAAGAGATCAAAGAGAACAAACGCTATAAAGGGGTAGAAGCTTATACGATTCAAGATGTCGCAAAATTGATTCAGCAAGACTTTGGTTCTATCGATTATTTAGTTCATTCTTTGGCAAATGGTCCGGAAGTGCAAAAAGCTTTGCTGGATACCTCTAGAAATGGCTATTTGGCTTCGTTAAGCGCTTCTTCTTATTCATTCATCAGTTTATTGGCCCATTTAGGACCACTCATGAATCCTGGGGGAAGTACGCTGTCGCTAACATACATTGCTTCCGAAAAAGCTATTCCCGGGTATGGCGGGGGGATGAGCTCAGCCAAAGCGGCTTTAGAAAGCGATACTAGAGTATTGGCTTGGGAAGCTGGTCGTAAGTGGAATATACGCGTGAATACGATTTCCGCAGGCCCGTGGGGTAGTCGTGCGGCCAAGGCGATTGGATTCGTAGAAAAAATGGTGAATTATACTCAGTCTAATGCCCCTCTGCAAAAAGACTTTACCCCGGTTGAAGTCGGGAACGTCGCTGCATTTCTTTTATCTCCTTTAGCCTCAGCTATTACAGGGGAAACGGTGCACGTAGATAATGGCATGCATGCAATGGGGATGGCAGTTGATAGCTGTTCACTAAACGCGGTCAAAGAATAGACCTTTGCGTCACTCGCTTTGACCGGAAAATCAGTCTTACCTAAAAAGTAGCAACCGTTGAATGCGCTGCGGCGCTAAACGGATTTTTTCCATGAGGGAAACGGTTGGTTCTGGGTGAGTCGATGTATACCATCGGCTCGCCTCTTGAGCACGCCCTGTCCGAATGGATTCCAGCAAGTTTTTTTCGATCACATCTGGACTTGAAAGAGTAATTTGTGCATAGCTTGGATCCTGCCACAATTGGATGGTTTCTCCGCCGATTTTCAGCTGAGGTTCAAGCTGCATTGTCACTTCTCCGGGTAAATGCCAATCTGCTAAAGCCGCTATTTGTGAAACAAATGACGCACATTGATTGCGGACAATGGAGTACTCTTGATAGGGGTAAGATTGAACAAATGCCAGTATGCTTAAAAACTGCTCTTGCGTTAAGTCGATCTTAGCCGCACAGGTTGGAGAGTGACCGCCTGAGCCTTCTTGGAAAAAGCCATCTTTTTGGATTTGCCACAAATAGCGAATGGGGTTGGCTTCATAGCGTGGCCTTCTTTTTTGCGCTGGGGTAGGATTGGCGTAGCCGTATTCAATAAAGTTCATAATGCCTTCAAAATAGCGTGCTTGGGTCAATCCTCTTTCGCCTGAATGACCGCCTTCCAGCTCTACTGAAACTCCATCGAGCATCCCCCTTAAATAAATCCAGGCATGTCCCACATCGCAATTTTTGCTGCCATCGCTTGGATGTTTGGTCATCGTCTGCAAAAAAGAATGATTGTCGGTATAATCTAAATGACGCGCATTCACTAAAACGACCAGAAAATAAGTGGATTCTTTAAAGGTTTGGCACGGCTTCCAGGAGGTTTCAAGGTGCGCGTAAAAATTTTCATATTTTGCCGAGCTTGGGCGGCAGCAGGAGCAAAGTAGCAATCCTAAAAAAATATTTATTATAAAATTCCCTGAGTACATGCTTTCTAAGAGTGTGTTTCAATATGAATAATGGCTTTCAGGCGACATCTGGAAGTTCTTTTAATCGGGCGTATAAAAATCTTCAAATCATAGGCTTCGAATCTGTTAAGACCTTTAGTGAGAATCTGTGCGGGTCGATTGCCGCGATGGATATGTCCAAAAAAAACATCTTCACTATTTTCCTGTACAAATTTCATTGTCAGAGAGAGAGAAGGGCTGCTTAAAGTTAACTGGTTGGCTAAAGTAAAGGTGGTGGCAGGAATGCCGTCGACTAAGACTTTGCCGCCCATTAAATCCACAAAAAACATCAGTTCTCCATCCAGATCCCCCTGATCTTGAATCGCTTCTCCCTCAAGGAGAAAGCTGAGCTCTATGTGTTGCTGATCAGGGATGCAAGAGACCTCGGTGAGGGCTTTATTTTTTTGACACACAAAGCTATGTGTGAATGAGGGGGAGCCCCAGAGGAGGCGAAAGAAATGGTATCCATTATAGTGCGAAGGATCGAGCCCAGGATCATTTTCCAGGAAACAATACGCATATTCCGGCTTTTTTTCCATGAGCCAATTTTGTTGATCCAACCGTCCTTTTTCACTGATAGCAAGCGCAGAGGGTTGCAGGGAGAATGCGTGCGGTTGAATGAAGACGCTTAAAAGTTCATAAGGATAACCATCACCTTGCCGGGTGGGGAGATGACCTGTAAAATAAGCGAAATAAAGGTCGTATAATCCTATTTCGGGTTGAAAACCAGCCTGAAAGACTTTTCTAGAGGGTCCTATATAGCAGGCTGTAGCCGCATGCCAGGTGTTTTGGCAATATTCCCAAAAAAATGCCCAGGGAGAGGCCGCTATGTCTGCGTATATCATTTGCAGGCTGGCTAAAATCTCAGCAAGATAATGCGGATTCCCCCAAGCTTTAGTCATTCCTAGCTGCTTTAACTGCTCCAGGAGGGACTGCCCATAGTCTAAAAAAATGTCATGTTTCAACAAATTTCCGAAGGCGATCCAGGTTGCGGCTCCTTTGAGTGCCAGGTGATAAGGAGGCTGCTTGGCTTCGAAAATGGGCATTAAGGATGCAGCTAATTTTTTAGAAGCTTCCAGTAAACGCTCGTGCAATTCTTTGCCCAAAATCGTCTGAAAATCTTTCAAGATCCAATAAAAGATAGGAAGCAGGTGCACTCCCAAATAGCGGTCTTTGCATTCTGGATATTCATGGAGGTAGGTGGGAAAATTACCTTCTGAAGCAAAAGAAAGCAGTTTTCCTAGCAGTTCTTTGGCTTCTTTAATCTGTTCAACGGTTTTTGTGCGCATCAGAGCCAAAATGAAATAGGCATTTTCCACAGTCGGGATAGTTTGCGCAATTTTTTCGTCGAGAGAGTGATGGAAGTAGTGCAGGAAGTGTGTTTGAGGGCTTTGCAGCGAACGCCCTTTGAGCACCGCTTTTTCAATAAGAAGCCGTAAAATATCCTCTGGGCTTTGATTCTGTTTAAACATGCAAACCTCCAGCAACTTCGATGTTTTGCCCTGTAATATAACTACTCTCTGGCTGCATGAGGAAAGCTACGACATGGGCGACTTCGGCATGGTGACCAGGTCGTTTCATGGGGAGCTTTTCGAGGGGAGGCATATCTACGGAATCATCAAGATAACCTGGTGACACCATATTGACGCGCACGCATGAAGGGGCGAGTTCCCGTGCCAGGTTTTTAGTAAGATTCCACAAAGACGCTTTAGTTAGATTGTAACAGGACGAGTAGGCGCTACCCAGCACGAGGCCTACTTTCCCAATATTGACAATCGATCCTGCAGCTTGTTCAATGCAGGGCGCTAAGGCTTTTATCAAACAAAAAGGAGTGGTCAGATTGGTTTGCAAAAGAGCCTGCCATTCTGTGATCGAAGTAGTGAGCGTAGACTTAATCAGGTAATTGCCGACATTATTTACAAGACCCTTGGTATCAGGAAAATGGGTCAGATAAGCGTGGATAAAGCTTTCGAGAGCAGCCTGAGAAGAAAAATCTCCCTGAATTACTTCGGCCTGTACGCCTAAACGGCGGCATTTTTCGGCGACATCCAAGGCTTCATGCTTACTCGTGTGGTAATGGATAGCCACTGCATGCCCCTGCTCAGCTAGCTTTAAACAAATGGCCGCACCAAGTCGTTTTGCTCCACCTGTGACAAGAATCCACTGCATTTAAAGTTCACTCTTTGAAAGTTTTAGTTCGACCGTAGTGAAATCTGCAGTCGGCATGGCTTGGGGTTTTTTGATTTTAATCCACGCCCAATTAATGGCGAAATCTTGTAAAAGCTTTTGCAAGACATCATAAGCGTATTTTTCAATAAGCTGATACTGTCCCTTTTGAGCTAACTCTGTGCATATATCTCCTAAAGTGACATAGTCGATAGTATCTTTGACATGGTCTGATTGTGCACATGCATGAAAATTGGCCTCAACTTTCACATCGACAAAAAGGGGTTGTAACTGAATACGTTCCTCAGGATTCATTCCAATGATGCATATGATCTCCAGATTTTCAAATCCAATTAAACCTGGGATATTTTTTGGAGGCAGGGTTTTCTCATAGAGGTCTAGCAGTTTATACGACTCTCGATTTAAGGTCAGCTTGCGTGCATCTTTTAAAGAGGTCCATACATAAGCTTCTGCTTCGTGATTTAAAACCACATCTTCTTTCGTACATCCTGGCGCAAGATCGGCAATAAAATCATTCATAATAAAATGGCGTTTCTCTTTAAAGTCTGGTGAGAAGACAGAATCTTGCGAGTTAACGAAACGCACGTTGGTTACATCCAAACCCGTTTCTTCTTTAATTTCCCGAATGAAAGCATTTTCACGTGATTCGCCTAACTCAACTTTACCGCCGGGAAGAGTATAACAACCATTCCACTTATGAGAATATAAGAAGAGCATGTCTCCATCCGGTGCGATGACAAGCCCTCCGACTGTGGTAATGGGATATGTGCTTAGGTTTGGCATAATGATACCCTCTCTTGTTAAGTCTTGATTAAATTTAATGCTTCTTGAAGTCCTTGAATAATTCCATTTACTTTTGCTGGAGGAGCGACCACATGCGCCGTTGCTACTAGGTGGGCTGGTGCGGTCGCCATCACCACTCTAATGGTGGCTTCATCGAGCATGCTGATGTCATTGTTATCATCACCAGCAGCAATAATGGGAGCGTGCGGAGCGATTTGTTGAGCGAGTTGATGCAAGGCTGAACCCTTGCTGACAGAAGCGTGAGTCGCTTGCACGACGTAGTAATCTTTTCTAAAAGGGTCTTTGATTAAAGGGGCATGCAGCCCAATTTCGCGTTCGATGCGTTGAGAGATTCTGGTGGCAGAGTCGATGATTCCAAAACATTTTACAGAAGGAAAATCTAAGAGGGGCATGTCATCAAAAGAGGGGAGGTCGATCCAGTCTGAGCAAAAAGCTTCAGAACGATCTTTGAGATAGAGGAGAAGGTCATTGGAAAAATAGCGTGAGCGATAATAACAGCTGTCTTGGTGTTCGTAGCCTGCAAAAATCACGAAATCCGTTGGTTCATCTTGGCAAATCTGTTCCATAGCGGGAAAAATTTGTTTATTGAGAAGCTGTTTAGAAATGATTTTTCTTTGCGGCATATGCAGAGTGATTGCACCATTTTGCACCGCAAAATAGTAGGGAAAAGTCAGGTGCTGTAGGAGCCTTTCCCCATCGGTGAAGGTTCGGCCTGTAATAAAAACTAATTGCCAGCCGGATGCTACTAAAGCATGCAAATAAGCGGAAACTTCTGTGGAAATCGGACGGCCGAAATCGGCAGTCGTTCCATCAATATCTAAGGCAATGATTCCTGGCATATGAATTCCTTTAAGGATGAGTTTTCAACCGAAAAAAGTTAGTTGATAAGCATTTGGAACAGACTTTATTTTGGCCTTAGGTGTGCTTCTTTTAGGCTTGGTCGGTTCAAAAACATTTTTCTGATTCGCATTCTCTTCCAAGTGCACTAAAATTTCTTGGGCACGTCTAATCACTTCTTGCGGCAGTCCAGCAAGGCGTCCTACATGAATGCCGTAGCTCTTATCGGTACCGCCCTTGACAATCTTTCTTAAAAAGATAATTTGTTCGGCATTTTCCTGAACAGCGACATTGTAGTTGACGGCGCCAGGAATTTTTTCTTCAAGTTTTGTCAATTCCCAATAGTGGGTAGCGAAGAGTGTTTTAGCCATTTTGCCTTCGGTTAATAAGAGATATTCGGCGACCGACCAGGCAATGGAAATGCCGTCATAGGTGCTGGTGCCTCTGCCAATCTCATCCAGGATGACTAGCGATCGGGAAGTGACGTTGTGGAGGATATTCGCAGTTTCGGTCATCTCCACCATAAAAGTCGATTGTCCGCGCGCTAAATCGTCGCTGGCGCCAATCCGGCTAAACACTTTGTCAATCAAGCCAATATGGGCTGCTTTAGCAGGTATGAATGAGCCAATCTGTGCCATAATCACAATCAGGGCTACTTGGCGAATGTAGGTAGATTTTCCAGCCATATTGGGGCCGGTGATTAAGAGCAGCCGATTTTTATCACCATCCAGCAAGGTATCATTAGAAATAAATTTCTCGCCCACATTAGCCGTTTCAATGATGGGGTGCCGTCCATCGGTAATTTCTAAAGTAGCGGAATCATCGACTAAAGGACGCACATATTGATTGGTACGCGCCACTTCGGCCAAGGCTCTCAGGCAGTCGATGCGAGCCAAAGCGTGTGCGGTGGATAAGACTTTTTTGGCATATTTGGCGACTTCTTGGCGCAGAGCTTGAAATAAGTCGTTTTCGATCGCGCTCATCCGCTCTTCCGCATTCAGCACTTTCGTTTCATAATTTTTGAGCTCTTGCGAAATAAAGCGTTCGGCGTTTACCAACGTTTGACGTCTTTGGAATGATTCAGGCATTTTCTCCGCCTGTCCTTTGCTGACTTCAATGTAGTAGCCAAACATTCGATTAAAGCCTACTTTTAGACTTTTCAAGCCGGTTTGTTCACGCAACTGAGTTTGGTATCTGGCAATCCATGATTTGCTATCGCGGCTGATTTCACGCAGTTCATCCAGTTCAGGATGGTAGCCATCGCGGAAAATTTTGCCATCGCTGATTTTAATGGGAGGATCTTCTACCAGTGCGGTAGTGATTAAGCGGGTCATTTCAGGTAAAAAGTCAATTTGATGCGCCTGTTCGCTTAATAGGACAGAGTGTTCCTGGAGATTTAATAAGAGAGTTTTGATCTCGGGTAAAGGCTCCATGGAAAAACGCAGCGAGACAAGGTCTCTGGGAGAGGCATAGCCGGAACTGATGCGCATCATCAACCGCTCTAAATCTCTGACATGTTCCAGCTGGGCTCCGATGCGCTGCAGCAGCGATGGAGAGTTCAAAAATGCTTGTACCGCATCTTGACGAAGATGGATGTCGGCTAATGAAAGCAGGGGTTGTTTGATCCATTGACGCAGTAAGCGTGCTCCCATGGGGGTTTGAGTGCGGTCTAGCACCCCTAAAAGAGTGTTTTTGCGATGTCCTTCATTCAACGGATCGATCAATTCCATGTGGCGTAAAGTCATGCGGTCCAATGAAAGGAAATGCGACGTGTTATAAGGTTGAATTTCAGTAATATGATCGATTGGAAGAGTTAATTCATCCTGCAAATAGTGCAACAAAGCTCCTGCTGCATGAATGCCGGGCACCATCCCTTTCAAGCCGAAGCCATCCAGCGTATGTACCTTGAAATGCTGGATCAGAAAATTATAGGTCACTTGATGTTCGAAATGCCAATCCGCGTGTGTGTTCAAGAGGATTTCGCAGTTTTTGCGGATTTCTTCAAAAAAAGAAGCGTGTTTTTCCGCAAACTTTTGCGAGGTGAGAAATTCGACAGGCCGCAGGCGATACACTTCATTCAGCAGCTCATGAATATGTTCAAATTCAATGACTTTAAATTCTGAAGTCGTGAGATCAAGAAAAGCCAGTCCAAATAATGAGCCTACTTGGATCACAGCCGCGAAAAAGTTATTCGTTCTTTCTGAAAGAAGAGAGGAATTAATTAAAGTTCCAGGGGTCACCATGCGGACAATTTCACGCTTGACAATCCCTTTAGTTTCCTTGGGGGATTCCATTTGCTCGGCGATAGCCACGCGGTACCCTTTGGCCACCAATTTATCGATGTAGATTTCGCCAGAATGATGCGGCACACCGCTCATGGGAATTCCTTGTCTTCTGGTCAAAGTTAGGTCAAGTTCTTTAGCCAAAAGGGCGGCATCGTCATAGAATGCTTCATAAAAATCTCCCATTCTAAATAGCAGTAACGCTTCGCCAGCTTGTTCTTTACAAGCATGCCACTGCACCATCATGGGGGAAATTTTTTGATCTAAAGGCGGTTGTTTTTCGGAATCCATAGGGCTCACCAGATAAATTGTAGTTTGGGAGTACAGTATGTCTAAAGTAAGAAGGAATGGCAAGCAAAAATGGGCATTAAAAATCTGAATTTTAAAGCTGGATTATAAGGTATACACTATCGAACTCGAAAATCGGTTTTTGCCATATTGGGCATCTCTATTTTTGAACCAACAGATTTTCATCATTCACATTCAAAAACGAAAAAACAGGATATGGAGGATCGCAAGCGGCATGATAATAGGATGGACGAACTGGGGAGCCACAGAGGCGCAAAGGGAGGCATTTAGTTCAACAAAATCTTCACCCTCAATCTCGGAAAAGCTTTATTTGACCTCAATATTTCCAGGGTCTTTTCGGCCTCAAGAAACTCCATCAGTAAAGCTTCTTCATTTTTTTTAAAGTTTCCCATGAAGATTGTTTTACAGGCTTATTCATTCATGACCTTTGTCGATCTTACCATGCACCAAAGCTGGTTTTCTTCCCGCAAGCAACGCTTTAAGCATTCACGGCGACTAATTTTAAACGATTGTTTTCTTTTTCATGAAAGAGATTAGCTTGGCGCAAAGCTGTTGCTTCCAAGAATTCTTCGGCGGAAGCTAATAAATGGTGAATTTGTTTTTTGCGTACTTTCAAGATACGATTAATATGGTCGATATTCAGCAAAGTAATGCGGGTATCCCTGGCAAGTCGAGGTTCCACATTTCTCGGCACTGATAAATCAATCACTAGCTTATGGCTAATGTTTTTTTGATGAACTTGCTGCGAGGTGAGCAGATGCTCAGGACATTTTGTGCCCAGGATAATCCAATCGAAATTTGACCATTCTGAGATTTGATCCCATCCAAGCAGATCGATTTGATGTTCTCTAGCAATTGCCTGAGCGGCTTCATGCGAACGATTGCACAAAGAAATTTGCTGTACTTTTTTGCTTTTCAAATAGCGTAAAATTTTTTGATTAATGTCAGAAGCTCCAATGAATAGCACCTTGGCGGTTTGCGGATTCTGCAATTTTGTTTCGCCAATATTAAAAATCGCATGCTCAAGGTCTGGCACCCCGCGACCTAGCGGATAAACAGTACGAAATTCTTTTCCAATCTTTAAAGATTTTTGGAATAAGTAATGAAGTTCGTAAGGCAGGCTTCCAAGCATACAAGCAGATTCATAGGCTTGCTTAACTTGCCCTTGTATTTCTGTTTCAGCCAAAATGGCACTGTCTAAACCCGCTGTAACACGTACTAAGTGGAGGAAACAGTCTGTATTAAAGTAAGAATAAAGTTTTTGGTCGAAATGCTCTTCTTGTTCTTCTAATTCATTCTTCAAAATATTCAGAAGATATGAATGTGCCTCGGCTAAGTCTTCAGCAAAAAAATAGACTTCAGTGCGATTGCATGTGGAAAGAAGAACCAAGGATTTTGAAGAATGTAAAAAGCCAAATCTGCGTTGACATACTTTTGCAAGTGATTCACGCAATTTAAGATCACCTAATTTGTAGTTAATTCCTACGACCCCGACACGCATGTGAGAACTCCCCGTCAATATCTTTTAAGTGCGATCTTCCAAAAGTAAAGTTTATAGATAAAAGCCATAATTCTTGCTACTTCTTTGCGTTATCTTTGTTAAATTTTTGAAATTTGAACGAACTTTCAACTGCTGACACACATAAAAAATCCATTCAAAACAATTTATAATGGTAAATCGTTCGACTAGGCAAAAGATAAATTGCTTTTAAAAAAACGAGTAGATGCTAGAATGAAACCATAGAGCTCTTATACCCCTCATGAGGATTATTATTGTGCTGCGCAATATTGGATATAAACTGACAAGTTTCCTAGTTTTATTCTTTGACTTTTGTCTGGCAGCTTATCTTCCGGAAAAAATTTCTTCTTATCCCTGTCTTCTATCTCTGCGTAAAATATGGGACCAGGCCCCTCACAGTGCTTTTACTGATCTTATTTTTTATCGCGATAAATTTTTTTGTGTTTTTCGGGAAGCTGATACCCATGCAGGTGGGGCAGACGGGGTCATTCGCATTTTAGCTAGCGAAGATGGCTCTGAGTGGCAGTCAGTCAGTACTTTAAAATTAAGTGGAATTGATCTGCGGGATCCACATTTTAGCATCATGCAAGATGGAAGATTATTTTTAATCATGGGTGGGTCCGTTTATCAAGATGAAAAACTTCTCACACATCGCCCTTACGTGACTTTTTCGAATGATGGTGTTCATTGGACTCCGATTGAAAAGACCGATTTGGAGCGAGAATGGGTCTGGCGGGTGACGTGGTGTGGAGAAATTGGTTATGGCATGTCTTATAGGTTAACTGATCTTGAAGATATCGAAAAACCCTGGCTTTTGAAATTATTTAAGACTACCGATGGAATCAATTATCAATATGTCACCCGGCTTGATGTCTCCTCCTATCCTTCAGAGGCAACAGTGCGCTTTTTGCCTGATGACACGATGGTGGCTTTGGTCAGAAGAGATGGCAATGGCTGGATTGGTTCGGCAAAAGCTCCTTATAGACAATGGAATTGGAAGGAAATAGGCTATCGACTTGGCGGGCCAAACTTTCTGATCTTGCCCGACGGTCAGATGTGGGCTGCATCGCGTTTAGTCAAGGTGATTGACGAGAAAACAAAAGAAACCTCAACAATTCTGGCGCACATGAGTTTAAAAGAATATGAACCGCTTCTGCAATTTCCCAGTGGAGGGGATACCAGTTATCCCGGAATGGTTTACCGCAATGGAAAACTCTACATCAGCTATTATTCTTCCCATGAAGGGAAGTCGGCTATTTATTTTGCTGAAGTCGGGTTTTTACCGTTTAACATTAACAATCTGGGTTTCGGGTTTTTCTTTCTTAAAAAAACCTGAACGGTCAAAGAAATACAGAGAATCCGATTCTTTCAAATAAGATTAGCGATGCTTTTTAGTCGCAATTCCCAAAAAAGATGAGGGCGCAAGAGGCTGCATGATGATGCAGCCTTTGCGTTTGAATACGTGTTAATCGGTCCTCAAGATCTCCGTTTAAGCTAGTTACCCTCGCCGGTCGGTGTATTAATGAAAGGGGAATCGGCTCCCGGGTAATGGAAAATGCGTTGAAAGATTTCGGGATGTAAGAAGTAGATGTAATTCAGTAATAGCAGGATAACCACCCATACCAACAAAATGACCCATTGTCTATTTGTCATGAATATTCCTTTTTTAATTTCGCTTAAATACTCAACAAAATTTTTCTTAATTCTTCTGTAGATAACCATTGAGAATTAGTATTAGAAGCATAGCAAAAGTTTTCTGCCAATTTTTCAGTAATGCAATTCTTTTTGTATTTCATCATTAATTCTTGGTGCTTCCAATACATTTCAGGAATAATGGTATAGTAATCTTTAAATTCTAGAGTGTGCCGGGAGTCTTCTGTACCGATCATGAGTTCATGAAGTTTTTCCCCTTCGCGGATGCCTGTCGTTTTCAAGGGAAAATTCGGTGCCATAGCTTCGGCAAGGTCGGTAATCTTCATACTGGGAATTTTGGGGACAAAAATCTCGCCGCCTTGCATCACGGAAAAACATAATTTAACAAAGTTAATGGCCTCATCTAAATTGATCCAAAAGCGCGTCATGCGGGAATCTGTGACAGGAAGGAATGCGGCATTTTCATTGAGTAGTTTACGCCAAAATGGAATTAAACTCCCGCGGCTGCCTAGCACATTGCCGTATCGGACGACGGAAAA
The DNA here is from genome assembly GCA_002786175.1 of Parachlamydia sp. Taxonomy (GTDB): domain Bacteria; phylum Chlamydiota; class Chlamydiia; order Chlamydiales; family Parachlamydiaceae; genus Parachlamydia. The sequence continues at coordinate 240,611 of PEQL01000001.1, read as the reverse complement.
CATGGGGAATCCCCGGGCGCCTACATAGCTATTTCCAGCGACAAAAAGCTTGTCCGAACATAGCTTAGTGGCTCCATATAAATTGATGGGATTGACGGCCTTATCAGTGGAAAGGGCGATCACACGTTCGACGCCGCACTCAATAGCTGCATCAATCACATTCATGCCTCCTATAACATTTGTTTTCACAAATTCAGAAGGATTGTACTCAGCTGCAGGGACTTGTTTGAGAGCGGCAGCATGCACAACATAGTGGACTTCATTAAAAGCCCTTTCTAAACGAGGCTTATCACGCACATCTCCCAGAAAAAATCGGATTTTAGGATGGGAGTAAATCGGCTCCGATTCCCGCATTTCCCATTGTTTCCATTCATCTCGGCTGAAGATAATCACTTTGTTACACACATCTTCTTGCAGAAGATTTTTTGCAAAAGCGCGTCCAAAGCTCCCTGTGCCACCTGTAATTAAGACGTTCTTATTTGCAAATAAAGGACTTTGGTTCATGATTTTCCCTTGGCTTGAATCAACGCTGGATTCTGAATTCGGTTTATTATATTCTGCACGTTTCTTTTATTTATATAGCAGTAGAGTACAATCATGGCAAAAAAATATGATGAAAGCAGCGTAAAAACTTTAGGCGCTCTTGAACATATTCGACTTCGTTCAGGGATGTATATTGGTCGTTTGGGTGATGGATCTCACCCGGATGATGGAATTTATATTATGCTTAAAGAAGTGATCGACAACAGTGTCGATGAATTTATTATGAAGCATGGAGATAAAATTGAAATCCAGCTTCATCCAGAAACTGGCATGGCCTCAGTGAGGGATTACGGCAGAGGGATTCCTCTGGGAAAAGTCATTGAATGTGTCAGTCAAATCAATACGGGTGCCAAGTATAATGATGATGTGTTTCAATTTTCTGTCGGCTTAAATGGAGTGGGGACTAAAGCTGTGAATGCTTTATCCAGTCATTTTTTAGTGCGCAGTCATCGTGAAGGCAAAGCGATGGAAGCTTCATTTTCACAGGGTAAATTACTCAAAGATCGGGGCTCCAAAACTTCTGAATTAGACGGGACCTATGTGGAGTTTGTGCCCGATCCTGAGATCTTTAAGAAATATCGCTTTGAATCGGAATATATTCTAAAAAGACTGTGGCATTACGCCTATCTCAATACAGGGCTTACGCTAGAATACAACGGGCAAAAAATCTTTTCGGAAAATGGTTTGCTTGATCTTCTTAATGAAGAAGTCAAAGAAGATCGTCTGTACGAACCCCTTTACTATCGAGGGAAGACCCTTGAATTTGCTTTTCTGCACACCCAAAGCTACGGAGAAAGTTACTTCGCTTTCGTAAACGGCCAATACACTGCTGATGGCGGGACACATCTTTCGGCTTTTAGAGAAGGTATTTTAAAAGGGATTAACGAGTACTCCAAGAAAAACTTTCAAGGGGTAGATTTGCGCGAGGGGATTGTGGGAACTGTCGCTGTGCGTGTCAAAGATCCCATTTTTGAATCTCAAACTAAAAATAAACTGGGAAATACAGAGCTGCGCGGTCCTCTGGTCCAAGAAGTTAAGGATGCTGTCGTCAATCTGTTGTATAAAAATCCGGCTACCGCCAATCAGATTATCGAACGCATTGTCTTTAATGAAAAGTTGCGTAAAGAGTTGGCAGCGGTCAAAAAAGAAGCCAAAGAAAAACAAAAGAAGATCTCTTTCAAAATCCCAAAACTGCGCGACAGTAAGTATCATGCGCAAGATGATCCGCAGCATGGGGAAAGAACCATGATTTTCTTAACCGAAGGGGATTCGGCGAGTGCCTCGATTGTTGCTTCCCGCGATCCATTAACGCAAGCTGTCTTTTCGTTAAGAGGAAAGCCTTTGAATGTTTACGGCATGAAGATCGATCAGCTGTATAAAAATGAAGAGATGTTCAATTTGATGAGCGCTTTGAATATCGAAGACTCCATTGAAAATTTGCGCTATCAAAAAGTGATTCTGGCCACAGATGCTGATGTCGATGGGATGCATATTCGCAATCTGCTGATTACTTTCTTTTTGACCTATTTTGAAGGATTAGTATTGAACGGGCATCTTTTCATGCTAGAAACGCCTCTCTTTAAGGTTCGGAATCGTGAAAAAACCCTATATTGTTATTCTGAAGAAGAAAAGGATAAAGCAATTAAGCAATTGAAGAAGGGCGTAGAGATCACCCGCTTCAAAGGGTTGGGAGAAATTTCGCCGCACGAGTTTAAACAATTTATAGGCAAAGAAATTCGTTTAATCCCTGTGTCGATCAATGTGCTCTCAGATGTTAAAAATATGTTAGATTTCTACATGGGCAAGAACACGCCACAGCGCAAGCAGTTCATCATGGATAATCTTGTCAACGAATTAGAACCGGTTTTGGAGACTGCCATTAAAGCAGAGTAATAAGTATGGATGATGTAAAACACCTCATGAAGCATCACTATCTGAAGTATGCTTCCTATGTTATTTTAGACAGGGCAATTCCAAATGTTTTCGATGGGTTAAAACCTGTGCAGCGGCGTATTTTGCATACGCTGTGGATGATGGATGACGGCAAATTGCATAAAGTTGCCAACGTGGCGGGTCAAACTATGGCCTACCATCCTCACGGAGATGCTCCTATCACCGAGGCTTTGGTGAATATGGCTAATCGAGGATATCTTCTGGATCAGCAAGGAAACTTTGGAAATATTTATACTGGTGATCCGGCGGCTGCCGCACGTTATATTGAAACGCGTTTGTCGGCGATGGCTAAGCAAACCATGTTTAATCCAGATTTAACTCCAACCATGCCATCCTATGATGGCCGCCACCAAGAGCCAACCATCTTGCCGGCAAAAATTCCTCTTTTACTTTTACAAGGGGCCAGTGGGATTGCGGTAGGGATGTCAACAAATGTGCTTCCTCATAATTTTGGTGAGTTGATCAAGGCCGAGATCGCTATTCTTGAAGGGCGCGACTTTACTGTGCTGCCCGATTTCCCGACAGGGGGAATTATGGATGCGACGGATTACGACAAGGGGCTTGGAAAAGTCAAGTTGCGTGCCAAAGTGGAAGTGCGAGATCCCAAAACCCTCGTCATTACAGAGATTTGCTATGGCACGACCACAGAATCCGTCATCCGCTCGATTGATGAGGCTGCCAAACGCGGTAAAATTAAGATCGAAGCCATTAATGACTATACGGCAGAAAAAGTAGAAGTTGAAATCAAGCTGCCGCGTGGTCAATATGCCGAAGAGCTCATCCAAGCTCTCTATGCCTATACGGAATGCCAGGTCACTTTGCATTCCCAGATTGTAGTCATTAAAGACGATTATCCTTGGGAAACAGATGTCAATTCCATCTTGCACCTGCATGCGGAAAAATTGCAAGAGTACCTACGCCGGGAGCTAGAGATAGAGCGGGATCTGCAGTTAGCTAAAATTTTTGAAAAAACGCTTGAACAAATCTTTATTGAAAACCGCCTCTATAAAAAAATTGAAAATGCAGGGACCTATGAAAAAGTTCATGAAATTATTGAAGAAGCGATAGCGCCTTTTCATGAGCAACTTTCGCGTATTCCCGAATACAACGATCGTGAACGTCTGTTGAGCATTCCTATTCGCAGAATTTCTAAATTTGATTTAGAAAAAAATCAAGATGAGATCAAAAGCATTCAGAAACATTTGGCCGAGATTGAAAAAAATCTGAAGAATATTAAGAAATTTACTATCGGATATCTCAATAGTTTACTGACCAAATATGAAAAAGATTTCCCTCGTAAAACTGAAATTTCAGCTATTGAACAAGTCGACATCCGGGCAATTGCTACGCGCATGGTGTCTGTAGGATTCGATCCAGCAACAGGCTTTTTAGGGACTAAAGTGACGGGGAAACATACCTTTGAGTGCAGCAATTTCGATAAGATTTTACTGATCTTTGATGATGGCACTTACACCGTCAGCAACATCCCAGAAAAATCTTATATTGAATCGAAAGACAAGAAGGTTGTCTATGTAGGGCCGGCGGATAAAAAAACAGTGATGAGTGTTGTCGTCCAAGACCCTAAAACCCATTTTTGCTTTGCTAAGCGCTTTATCATTGCGCAGTTTATTTTGGACAAAACTTATCGTTATTTTGATGAGGGATTAGAGCTGTTATTTATTTCTTCCGAGCCAAACGTAAGCTTAGAAGTTCAATTCATTCCTAAGCTTAAACAAAAAGTCTCAAAAATGGACTTTAATTTAAAAGATGTGTTAGTGAAGGGAGTGAGTTCAAAAGGAGTCCGGATTGCGAATCGCGGTGTAAAAAAACTTTTTGCTAAATCGTAGATACAGATGAAAATTAGTTGTATTCAAGGTTCCAAAAGAGGGCATCTGCTCATCCACATCAATGAAGAACCCTGGAAAGAAATTCATTCTAGCGTATGGGGAAATCGACCTGCTTTACCGCAAGATTGTTCTTCCCTGCAGTCTTTTGTCGAGCATTTTTATGAATTGGAATACCCTGCCGCCAAACAATTTACCTTACGCAAACTTGCGGTCAGAAGCTATTTTGTGCAAGAACTACAGTCTGCCTTGCAAAAAGTCTTTATTAGCGAGCCGACGAGTATAAAAATTCTAGCGGAGATGACTCGACTCGGTTTTTTAGATGACCAAGCTCACAGCGAGAGATGGATCAGGTCGCAGGCAGCCAAAAAATGGGGGCCTTATGCGATCGTCCAAAAGCTACGAGCTAAAGGTGTAGTTATTGAAGATTTTTCGCAAATCCTAGCAGAAGAATATGGTGCGGAAGAACGAAAAAAGCAAATTCGTGCGCTTCTCAACAAGAAATTAGCCGCCAGAGGAGAGTCGTTATATCCGGAAAGGCAAAAAGCGATCAGCTCTTTGATGCGGAAAGGATTTGATCTACAGGAAATTCAGGATGTTTTAAAAACTGAATTCTACGATTAGTCTTTGCGATTTCATCGTTTCAAGGCAAAAGACCACAGAGGCAAAGGCGCTGCAGGGGTTATTATTGTCAGTTGCGTTTTTTCCCGGCCCATTCGAGGTGAGCGAGAGCAAGCAAGTCCTTTAAATCAGGGTCGTCAGTGATATACTGATCTAGATGGGGGCCATAAGTACAATTACTCACATCATCCTCATCTTGAGTAATAAGCTGAACCGTAGGGTTTGCTCCATTTTCAAGTAAAAATTTTATAACCTCAGCTCGCTGGGGTCCTCTTAAATAGATAACGGCATTCAAGAGCAAATAATTGGTTTCAGCGATGTTGTCTTTACGAGTGATATAGGGGATATTCACCAGACCCGCAGAGGCGCATACTCGAATATTCCTAAGCACTTCCTCAGAGGAAAGTTTGTTCCAATTTTTCATTGTGCTGCCAAAAATTTTAAGCGCGATCGGATCTCGCTTTTTAATTTTTCCGCTGGCTTTCTTAACGATGAGGCCGATGTTTGCATTGGCACCGCTATCGATTAATTTGTTGATGACCTTCCATTTCATCTCTTTTTTGAGATCGCAGTCAGCGGCAACTAAAAGGGTAAATTGTTCTTCTGAGCCATCGTCATATGTTTGAACTTTAACTGTATTTAAGTAATTTTTGCGTGCAAGAAGATCTATTTTTTCAAAAATTTCATCTTCATCAAGGGTTGTTAAGTGCTTGATTAGCTCTTCAAATGTTTCTTTGGCCGTTGGCGTGTATGGGGTTGCTTCCGCTTTGCAAAAAAGATTTTTTTGCTCTTCCTCGGAAAGAGCCAGAAGCTCGACAAGGTACACTTTCAAAGTGAAGTATTCCTTCTCTTCGGCTAGCACAACAGCATGGGACTGGAACAAGGGGAATTTGCTGCCGAGAGGGGCCGTGCGCAAAGAGCAGCTGTGCGGGTTGGCTCCTTTTTCAATCATTGCACGTACAACCAGCAGGGCTTGAGTCTCGTTTAAGGAATTAATAGCAGTGTGGAGTAATGGCGTTGTAGTTTCCCCTATTAATAAGCACTGATCTAATTTTTTGATTTGAGCAAGTTGTTCAACAACAGCGAGTAAATCAGCGTCTGTGGCGGTTTGCAGAGCAGCAAAGCCCTCGGAAGTCACCTTTTCTGCTAATTCAGAGATTCTCATCTTTTCATCTGTGCCATTTTTTAGATTTTTTTTGGGAGGGAAAAGGTTTTGATAAATCTCTTGAATGACTTTCTTATTAGGTTCTTTAAGGCTTTTCTGGTTGAGAATATCATCGAATTTTTGTTTGATGAACGCTTTGTCAGTCTCATTTATTTGCTTACTTTCCACCATATGCTTCAAGACATCGGCTATTTTGGTAATTTTGCAGTCATCGAAAGCTTTTTTGGATCCAAGGCTTTTTACCCAGCGAATAATTTTCCCTAATAGGCCTACTCGTGAGAGTTTATCCTCAGGGCCCACTTTAATTAGGCAATGGCCAAAAGAAGTTTTATTTAAGATCTGAATATTATTTTTATAATCCATAACTGCTTTTTGTTTGATTTTTAAATTAAATTATAGGTGATCCACATTAAGATTTAATAAAGCTAATCAGATAAAATGGAATTTAAAAAACAATTTTGAGTTCTATTGTATTAACTAACTGCCTAGGATTTCGCGTAAGTAATAGCCTGTCCATGAGGTAGGATGCTGCGCGACTTTTTCAGGGGAACCTGAGCAAATAATCTCTCCGCCTTTTTCTCCGGCCTCAGGTCCAAGATCAATTAAGTAGTCTGCATTTTTGATAAAATCCAGGTGATGCTCGATGGCGATGAGGGTATTTCCTTTATCTACCAATTTATGCAGCACTTTTAACAGTTTTTCTATGTCGTCGCTGTGCAAACCGGTGGTTGGCTCATCGACAAGGTACAAGGTTTTGCCCGTAGAGCGTTTAGCGAGCTCACGGCTTAATTTAATTCTTTGAGCCTCGCCGCCAGATAATGTGACCATTTCCTGCCCCAATCTTAAATAGCCAAGTCCGACGGAAATTAAGGTGTCGAGAATGCGAATAATCCGCGGATGGTTTTCAAAGGCGACACGTGCTTCATCCACGGTCATTTGCAGGTATTCTCCCAGATTCTTGCCCGCATAAGTCACTTCCAGGCTGACTGGATTCAATCTTAAGCCGCGGCAATCTTCACAGACCACTTGCACGGCAGGGAGAAAGTGCATTTCCACCCGGCGATAGCCTAAACCCCAACAAGCGGAACACATGCCTTTGCGATGATTATAGCTAAAATGCTTCGGTTGCAGTCCACGTGTTTTAGCAAGGGGAAGCGAAGCAAAAAACTCACGAATCCGCGTTAAAACATCGACATAGGTGCACACGTCAGAACGTACCGTATGTCCAATGGGATTTTGATCAATGGAGATGAGCTTATCAAATTGGGAGATTCCGGATATCTGCATCCCATGCATTTCCACTTGATCCGCTTTCAGCAAACCTTTTTCGATCGCAGGCAAAAGCACTTGGGCGAGCAAGGTGGATTTTCCAGAGCCAGAGACACCTGTTAAGCAGGTAAAAACACCAGTAGGGATGCTTAATGAAAGATTTTTTAGGTTGTGAACAGTGGCGTTCTTGATTTTAAGCCCTGTTTTTAAAGCGATTTTGCGTTTTTTCTTCGGCATTGAAATCTGTTTACGGCCAGAAAGATAGGCGCCTGTCAAAGAGTCGGGATTTTTGAGGATTTCTTGATAAGTGCCACGGGCGGTAATATAGCCGCCTTGTTCACCAGATTTAGGGCCGAAATCTAAAATATAATCTGCCTTTTGAATAGAGCGTGGATCATGCTCCACCATGAGCATGGTATTTCCCAGATTTTTTAATTCCTGCAAGGCTTGATTGAGCCGATCGCTGTCGCGGGGGTGTAATCCAATAGTGGGTTCATCCAAAACATAAAGCACTCCGGTTAAACCGCTGCCTAATTGGCGGGCTAAACGGATACGCTGAGCTTCGCCGCCGCTTAACGTTGGGGCGCGTCGTTCTAGCGCGAGATAGTGCAGTCCCACTTCACAGAGAAATCTCAACCGACTTAAGAGCTGAGTTTTGACTTCATCCAGGACTTTGGAATCTTCTTTTTTGAGGGAGAGTTTTTCAATGAAAACGAAGGCCTCGGAAATCGGCAGTTGGCACACTTGGTGGATATTCATCTGATGAATAGTCACATGTCTGGCCAAGGGATTAATGCGCGCCCCTTGGCAGACAGGACAGGTGTATTCATCCAATAAAGGCAGAATGTTCGATTTTAACTCACCTTTACCATGTTTCCCGACTTTTGACAGTACATGATCAATCCCTACCCAACGAAAGGCGTATCCCTTTTTTCCGGGTAATTGATAGGTTTTTTCGAGAGGGGAACCCTGCATTACCAGTTGAATTTGTTCCTGGGGAAGAGCATTTAATGGACAATGAGGATCGATCCCTTCTTCCGTTAAGAAAGCATCCAAGAGTTGAAAAGCGAGATGGGTAGAATGTTCGCCCCAAATCCAGTACATCAAGCCCTCAATTGAGCGATCCATGATCTCTCTTTTCTGTGCCAGATTTGCCCCGTATTGAAAACCCAGGCCCTGGCAGTCTAGACACATTCCTTCAGCAGTATTAAACGCAAAGGTGTGCGGGGTAATCTCGGGGTAGGATTTCCCAGTTTTTTCGACAGCAAAGGAAAGATTGAACAATTCATCGCCTGCTTCACGCATGACCACCAATTTTCCGCCCCCTTTTTCAGAGGCATTTTCGATCCCCTCGAGAAGACGCTGCTTAATGGTGGGAGAAACTTTTAAGCGATCGATAACCAGGAAGAGTTCATTTTTGCGTTTGCGGTCAAAAGGGATGGCTTCCGGATCCATATCGAGATCATAAAACTCATCGTTAAGCCGAATGCGGACAAAACCCTGACGGCTGAGGCGGGTGATGATCTCTGCGAATTTTTCATTTTTTCGGATTTCAATCGGTGCCAGCAGCTGAAATTTTTCATCAGGGGGATAATTTAAAATTCGGTCAGCCACATGATCTTTGCTGATGGCTTTGATCACTTCGCCTGTTTCTGGACAGTGAGGAATACCCAGGCGGGCGAACAAGACTCTTAAATAATCATAGATCTCCGTCATCGTTCCCACCGTACTGCGGGGATTACCAGCGTGTGCCTTTTGCTCAATCGCAATTGCCGGTGATAATCCTTCCACATGGGCGACCTTGGGCTTGGGCATTTGCTTTACAAATTGCCTTGCATAAGGGGAAAGAGATTCGATGTAGCGTCGCTGACCTTCGGCATAGATCGTGTCAAAAGCAAGGGAGCTTTTGCCTGATCCCGAGGGACCTGTACAGACCGTCAGTTTTTCACGTGGGATAGAGAGATCTAAATGCTTGAGATTGTTTTGCTCAGCATTGGTCACGACAATGGATTGAATAGCCAAAGCGGAAGGTGCGGGGGGTTTTGGCTTTTTCTTCGAACCAGCAGCTAAAACTTCCTGGACTTTCTTTTCGGCTTGATGCTCGAGCGCAGTTTTAACCGCTTCACCGGTAGGTGTTTTTTGTTTTGCAAGTGCTTCAGGCGTTCCAGTAGCCACCACGCGGCCGCCCCCTTCGCCTCCTTCGGGGCCGATATCGATAATCCAGTCCGCTGTTTTCACCACATCCATATTGTGTTCGATGACCAAGACAGTATTACCGCGGTCGACAAGCTCATGCAAGACTTCAAGCAGGTGTTTGATGTCGTGAAAATGCAAGCCGGTAGTGGGCTCGTCAAAAATGTAGAGTGTTTTACCGGTAGCGGGGCGTACAAGTTCTTTGGCCAATTTAATTCGCTGCGCTTCTCCACCAGACAAAGTGGTGGATGATTGCCCCAGCTTAATGTACTCCATGCCCACTTTCTGAAGCATTTCTAATTTATGCTTGATCGAGGGAATGTTTGTAAAAAAGGCGAGCGCTTGTGAAACATCCATCTCTAAAATATCATAAATGTTTTTCCCCTTATAGAAGACGGACAGCGTTTCATGGTCAAAGCGTTTGCCGTGACAAAGCTCACACTCAACCCAGGCATCTTCCAAAAAGTCCATATCGACCTTAATAAGCCCCATGCCACCGCAATTAGGGCAGGAGCCTTCGCGCACGTTAAAGCTAAAACGCCCAGGTTTATAGCCGCGCGCCTGGCTTTCTGGCAGCATACTGAATAAGTCGCGTATTTCATCAAAAAGTTTGATGTATGTAGCCGGATTGGAGCGGGGATTGCGTCCAATGGGGGACTGGTCGATGGCGATCACTTTATCAATGAATTCAATGCCGCTTACAGCCCTGTGGCTGCCGACTGTATGATCACCCCCATGCAGGTGATTGGATAACACAGGATATAGAATATCGGAAATCAAGGAGGATTTACCCGAACCGGAAACCCCTGTAACAGCCACAAAAATTCCGAGCGGAATTTTGACATCTACATTTTTTAGATTGTGATGCGTCGCCCCCTGGATCTCTAAAAACTCTTTAGAGGCTTTTTTTCTTTTTTTAGGAATAAAAATCTGTTTTCGACCCGAAAGGTAGGCTCCGGTCAAAGAGATGGGATTGGAGAGCAAATCTTTCAGGTTGCCATCAACCACAATTTCGCCGCCGCGCACTCCAGGGCCTGGCCCGAAGTCTATAATATGGTCCGCTTCCCAAATCGTTTCTTCATCATGTTCGACGACAACCACGGTGTTGCCTATATCACGCAAGTGCTTTAAGGTAGCGATAAGCTTCTTGTTGTCGCGCGGATGCAGGCCGATGGAAGGCTCATCCAAAATGTAGGTGATTCCCACTAGACCGCAGCCAATTTGGGACGCTAGCCGCACGCGTTGTGCCTCTCCACCCGAAAGCGTCGGTGCCGTGCGATCTAAAGTCAAATAATGCAAACCTACTTCCATTAGGAAATGAAGGCGTTCTTGGATTTCTTTCAGGAGTTCGCTGGCAATCAAAGTTTCATTGGGGCTCAAGTCGAGCGAGGCAAAAAAATCTGCTTCCTGAGCAATCGTTAAAGAGGCCAATTCAGAAATTCGTTTTCCCTTCAAAGTAGTCGCAGCAGGATAAGGCTTTAAACGTTGTCCATGGCATTCAGGGCAGACTTGCTCATGCATCAACTTTTGCATTTTTTTTTGATAGGAATCGCTTTTCGCTTCGGTGTAGCGTGTATGTGCCTCGTGTAGAACACCCCGCCATTGCACATGATCCATCCAGGTGGCTCCTGTAATGGGATGCACAAAATGCATTTTGGTCCATTTTTTGTCGGTGCCATACAGAAAGACTTTTTTGGCTTTTTCGCTTAGATTTTTCCAGGGAGTATGGACGCTAAAGTGAAACTGCTCGGCGAGGTTATCAAAGATATTGCCATAGCGTACGGTTTGATAGGAGCTGGCAATTAGGCAGCAATCTTCGGCAATGCTTAGATCGGGGTTGATAATCAGTTCTAAATCGTATTCAACCACTCTGCCAAGACCATTACAGCGCGGACACATACCGGCGGGACTATTGAAGGAGAAGTCATGGGGTTCTAGTGAACTATAAGAAAGGCCGGATTGCGGAGAAAAAGCGTGCATTGAGAAAAAGCGTTCATCCTCGCCTGTGCTGGTGATGGTGATGCATTCTCCCTGACTTAAGCTGAGGGCTTGCGTAATCGATTCAGCAAGGCGTGATTGATTGTCAGGGCTGATTTCGATGCGATCCACGACAATGTCTATGTCATGGGCTACCGAACCATCAAGAGTGATCTCTTCATCCAGGCTCACGATGTTGCCGTCAACACGCGCTCTCATGAAACCTTTGCGAAGCAGATCGTGAAAGTCTTCCTTAAATTCGGCTTTTTTGCCCCGGGCAAAGGGGGAAAGAATAATTAATTTTGTGCCAGCAGGCATTGTCTGTACAGTTTTGATAATGCGTTCGCGGCTTTGCGGGGAGACGATTTCTCCGCTAATCGGACAATGGGGGATGCCGATGCGTGCATACAACACCCTAAGATAGTCATAAATTTCCGTCATCGTGCCTACCGTGGAACGCGGATTGCGTCCAGCGGTTTTTTGTTCGATGGAAATCGTCGGGGAAATGCCTGAAGCGTGCTCGAGATCAGGTTTAGACATGTCATCCATCTGTCTTCGAGCAAACGTGGATAAAGACTCAATATAACGCCTTTGGCCTTCAGCGTATAGCGTATCAAAAGCTAAGGAGGACTTTCCCGAACCAGACACACCCGTAAAAACGATCAGTTGATTCGGATTCAAAGTCACATCGACAGACTTAAGATTGTGGACTTTAACCTTTTTTAAGATTATTTTGCGATTATTCACTGTGTTAATAAGAAAAACCATGTAAATAAGTTAGTGACTGAATAAGTGTAATTGACCGGTGGAAATCAAGCAAGCATTTGTCTAAAATTTTTTGGATTAAAAAAGAGGAAGCTACAAACCGATTTTTGAATTTTATGGTGCCTTTTTCTCCGAAAAATGAATTTTTTTGGTCCATTTCATTTTTAAATTGCACTTTATGTAAGGTCTTTTGTAAAAGAATTTTTGAAACATTGCGATGGTCTTCGTCTGTTAATATTTTTTTTGAATTTAAGGAAGGGAATAACAATGCAAAAAATGATACTGACTGCTTACTTTATAGCGGGCGTAGTCATTGAGTTAGATGGAGTGATGCCTCAATCCGCTAAAGAGTATTTTTCAACGAAAGAGTGGAATGAGATCCAGAAATTAAATGCATTGGAACAAGATGTCATTGTGATGCAGGATGGAACACGTCTGATTGGGACCATCGATAAAATTCCAAAGTTGTCCTACCCCTTCGGCACCCTGCAGTTCGAACCCTCTGAAATCATCGCCCTCATTTTTTTACCCCACGAAAAAATGGAATTAATCACGACCGAAGGCATGCATTTTATCGGAAGTATTGCTAAAGATTTCTTTCTATTTTCACAACCGGATGAACGCCAAAAAGTGCTTTTTCCTAGCAAAGTGCATTGGATGGCCTTTAGAAACCGCAAATACAATCCCAAAAAGAAAAAGGAAAAACTATACTGCTTAAAAATGTGCAATGGAGACCTTTTGACGCTCATGCTAGATCCCCAACCGATTGTCGTGCAACATGCAAATAAAGAAATTCCTATCCAGAGCCAGATGATCCAGTACTTGCAATTTAATGAAGGGCTGACGGGATTGCTTTCAGACGCTAATGGAGCTGAGATTAAGCTGCCCCTCTCGCAAGTCAAAGACCCTTTATTGACTGGAAAGTTAACACATAATGCCCAAGTCATTAAGCTTCCGTGGCGGCAAATAGATTCTTTGCAGCAAGTCACGCTAGCCAATGCTCCAGCTACCCTCATGGCAAGTCGTAATCCCGGCTTGCAAGTTCAGGTGGATGAAGCTCCTCTTCCGCATAGAGAGCATGATCATATTGCAATGGCAAATGCTCCCAAAGCTCCCGAAATCGCTTACATATTTCTGGGAGATGATACGCAGGCCAAAATGAAGGAAGAGCTATACCTGAAAGAAGGAGAAGGCATCGGAGTCAATCTCTCAGCTGAAGTATTTGATATGGATGAATCCAAGCTGGAGGCACACGATCATGTAGAATCCGATATCGAGTTTATTTCACAAGCTCCTCAAAAATCGAATTGGAAAACGTATAATGCTTCATACCCTGAATACTATCACCCAAGGGCATTTGCCTTTCAGAACAGCTCAGTTAAGAATCCTTCATTTGGAGACCCTCTCGTGAGAAACATTTCGGTGCATCCTGATTTACAAAAACCAAATGCAGAAAAAACAAACTACTTTGATCAAGATGATCTCGATGAATTAGCTTCAGACTCAGATCCGTTTGGAACCTTCCTGTCGGCTGATCCAGGTGAAGAGTTTCTAAACTACTCTGGAGATCTCCACGATCAAAATCATGTCTCTGAAGCCCCTTTAAAAAAATTACAGGCAGGAATGAGGGTGCATGTTGAAAAATCGAAAAAAGCTAAGCCTGAGTCCATGGTTTTAGTTTCCTTGAACGAAAGACCCTCATTCTATATCGATCGCAAGAAAGTGACAAACAAAGCCTATAAAAAGTTTATCGATGCCACCCATTATACTGCTCCTGCTCATTGGATCAATGGGGAAATCCCAAGCGGGAAACAGCACGAGCCCGTTGTCAATGTCACCTATAAAGATGCTTTAGTTTACGCCGTGTGGGCAGGAAAACGTTTGCCTACAGAATTAGAATGGCGGCATGCGGCACGCGCGCATCTCATTGAATCTGATCCGGAAGACAGGATTAGTGAATGGACCTCGACTGCCTACGCGCAAGATGATCTGGAAGTGGAAAAAAGGCCTGCGGTGATTCTTTCGAAATACTATGCTACGTATAAGCATGATTTTGTGAGAGTGGGCGTTGGGAGGCCGGTGGCTCCTTTGTGTGGGGATGAATGCAATCTCTCTACAGGTTTCCGCTGCGTTTCAAATGCAAGGCGCTAAACTGGTTTAAATGGTGGCTAAGCTATTTGATTGAATCCAGCTTGATTCCATCCCCTCACTTTCCGCTAGGGGATCCAGCAGAAGTAACTCTTGCATTTCGGTATATTTGCTTAAACAAGGATGGATATAGGGAGTCTTTGTGTAAGAAAAGTGGCAGGGAGGAGCATGAAGGAAGCTAAATGTTAATTCAACTTCTTTCAAAGGGATAATCAGGTTTTCTTCCTGCAGTTGAGCGACAAAGTTCTTTAAACTCATTTCAATTTCTTCAGGCACTTCATCATATCTGTGGCAAAGTTCTTCCACGATTTTTTGCATAGAAGATCCTGAAGTCATTTCATTCCAGATAAAAGCTCCAACAGGTTCAAGGCTGTAATAAATTCCCGTTTCCAAATAGACAATCACCATTTCATCTGCTAAGGCTTGATAAGTGATAGAGGGCGTATTAGGCTTAAATCTACTCAGAAGATTCATAGAAAATCCATCCTTAATAGTGACAAAATAAAATTTAATTGTGACTTCAATAGGTAGGGTTGTAATCGGTACTGATTTTTTTTTCAATCTTTTAGATTAATTTGGTTAAAGAAAAATTGAAAATAGCGCGTGAAGCGTTATTAGACTTTTTGCATCACTTCACTTGATCGTTAAAATTGTTCTTTTTGCGGCTATGTTTAGAGATGCTCTCAAAACATGTCGAAAAATCCGCTAAAAAATATTCAATTTTCCGATCAAAGCGAGTGATGCAAGAAGTCTAAAAGTCGTTATTCCGTGACGTAATTTTTAGCAGTGATGCTGAATTCAGAGCCACCTGCCGCAAACCAAGATGTATTCTCTGGCTCTGGTTGTCCTAGTTTTTCATCAATTTCGCCGCATAATGTTTCATAATCACTCACTCCAACATAATTATGTCCTTTGAAGCGGACTCGTAATAAACAGTCGTTGACTATAGCGGGTGTGCCATCCTCTTTGAATCTAACTTGAGACTTAATAGAGGTGTAAATTAATGAAATATTGGCGTCAAATTTGTCTATAAAGGATTTCTTTACACAGTTAAACGCTTTGCGATTGCCAAACACAGAATGATGTTCCCCATCTTTAGTTGTGGAAGAAATACAAGAATAAGTGCCAGTTCGTTCGAGTAAATAGAGTGCGTACGCAATAACATGGGCAGGATTTTTATGATAAGTCGTAGGGCCATAGGTTTCAACGACAAGTCCGCACTGACCCGCAAAATCATCTAGTAGCTGAGTTTGTTGAGGAATGAAGCCATAATAAATCTTATCGATTTTTTCAATATTTGCCGGTTTTAAATCATTGGCACCAGCGGCAATCACCTGGATGTCCATTTTTTGTTGGATTGCTTTTTCTTTAAACTGGGCAGCGAAGGTTCCATCCCCACAGCCTAGATCCGCCATGATTCCATCCGACCTCACAGAATAGAATAAAGATCCCACATTCGAAATGCACTCGCGGGAAAGCGATTCAATTGAGTTCCATTCATGAAGTTCATCTACCTGCTCAAAATAAAATCTCAGGTTTTTGATGAGTCAATCATCAGAGATTATATTGCGCGCGCGAAACGCATCACGAGGGAGCCTTTATACACCATCAGAGATTTTCCAGTTTTATGTAAGGCTGCCGATGTCTCGATAGGAGTCCCTGAACAAGGAGACGTTTGGTATGCCACACGTCTAATAAAATACCCTTTCGGACAAGTTCTTCACGCCTTTGTTTTTTAGATCTTCAAGGTTGATCGTGAATTCAGAATCTTTGGCTTTGCATAGTCGTGCATTGCCCATTCCTTTCAATTGGGGCAAAATCTTCCAATTTCCTTGTTAGGCATGCTGTAATGTCTTTTGAACAGGTTGTAAAAGGTCTGCTACAGAATGCGCGGGTATTTTATTATCAGTACCAACGATTTCAGCTTGTGAATGAAGATACGATTAGAAGAAAGACTCCAAGAAGCAAACAAGTGGTACAAAGGATGGGGCATCTTATTTTAAGATCCACCCAATTTCCTATTCATTACTAGATAAAGGGTTAAATAAGTTTGTTAGGAATTTCCTAGTACAAATGTTGATGCAGGCTGAAAATGCGTATATCGTTATGGATAAAATATAAAAATATTTTCTAAAAAACTAGAGCATCAAGATTATGATGAAAGTTTTTGAAAGAAAAAATTGATTAAAAAATTAGGGGGTGGTACGCTGCTCCCATAATCCACATTTAAACTTTAAAATTGGAGAGAGTATTTATGAGTATTGAAAAAGTAGCTTTTACCCCCTTTACATTTGTTGATCAATATCAAGAAAAAACAAAGGTAGAAAATAAATCTTTACCAGGGATTGTAACCCCAAATAAATTGTTAGGAGATCTAACGTTTAAGCTTACCTTGGATAATAAGTTTTCCTTGAGCACGGATATATATAATGTTGATTCCAAAACTGTAGCAAGCAAGATTAATGATATCACGTCTGTACGAGCAACAACGACTGGTGGAAGTGCACCACAGCTCACGACCGGTAGTGGCGGTTCACCACAACTCACGACCGGTAGTGGCGGTTCACCACAACTCACGACCGGTAGCGGCGGTTCACCACAACTAACAACTGGTAGTGGCGGTTCACCACAACTCACGACCGGTAGCGGCGGTTCACCACAACTAACAACTGGTAGTGGCGGTTAATGTTCAAGTGGATTTCTTAATCCTAATCCTTTGTTTTGTCAAATAAATTTAAGAAGTGACTTTAATGATAAGTCACTTCTTTATTTTGCTTTGGTAATACGCTGTGTTGCTTTAGCTCTTGTGGTTTTGGAGATCAATGAAAAAAATTTGGATTTTTCTAAGTTACTTCCTGTGGTGACATTAGAATAAGAAAATATATAAAAATACAAACACCATAATCTTGACTTTGTACAATTTTATAGGCCGACTTTCTTGTCCTGTCTAAGCGTGGACTAGGAGGTGGCAGTTCCAAAATAGCGAATTTGCTATTATCCTCGCCGACAGTCTCTAGTATATACCTGAAGATAGCTAACAAATTCTCATATAAAATTTTACAAAGTTGGGATTATGATCGACATGCAAAAAAATCTAAAGTCATGTAAAATTGACCGTTTTTAATGAGCAAAAAAATGTATGCTGCCGCCTCTTTTTTTCTTCTTCGCATTCCAACTTGGCCAATAGATAAGTTTGGAGGCTCTGGTCATCAATTGGAATCTTCCCTTGAAGTCTACTTTCAGAATGAACAGTTGCGTGAAACAATTGCAATTGCTTCTCCTAGTTTATATGAGTCCTTAAAGAGAAGGGGTACAAAAAATTTAGCTCAAGAAGCCAAAAGTTTATCCCATTATATTTCTCGGATGATGACTAGGCCTACTCCTTTTGGCCTTTTTTCATCTGTTTCCATGGCTAAATGGGGAGATGCCACCAGTGCCTACTTTGATGAGCGATTTCTGCGAAAACGGACCCGTCTAGATATGGAATGGGTTTATCTCTTGATCCAAAAGCTTTATCAGGACGAAATTGTTTTTCCATCTCTTTCCATTCGAACTAACCCGCTGATCCAATTAAGCGGAGAGCGGTACCATCTCAATTACCTGCGATATGCAGATAATCCAGACAAGGGATCGCCTTCCCCATTCCTTTCCAAATCTATTCGTTCCACGCCTTTAATCAAACTTATTTTGGATTATGCAAAGGAGGAAGCTATCTCGGTTGATCAAGTTTGGTTGAAATTACAAACGAGCTTACCAATTCTTGAACAAGATAAAACCTTGGCAGTCATACGCGAATTATTTTCCCAACAATTTCTTTTACCTGGACTTCTTCCTTCTCTTTTAAGTTCTACACCGTTTGATAGCCTACTGTCCCATTTATCTTTATTTCCTGGCTTAAAGGCGATTCTTGACGAAATGCAAAACTATAATGAACTGCCAATCGGAAAAGGAGAGGAAGTGCTTGGAAAGTTACAGGATAATATGGCGTCTCTTCTATCAAATAGGTGTTATTTACAAGTAGACACAGCCTATGAAGGAAAAAATTTCAACCTATCAACAAATGTATTGAAGGAACTTGAGAAAGCTTTAAATCTTCTTTGCAAGATATCTTCCTTCCAAAAAACCCCGACAATTTTAACGAACTATCATTTAAAATTTATTGAGAAATATGGAGAACATCGAACAGTGCCTCTCCTTGAATTGCTTGATGAAGAAAAGGGACTTGGTCCTTTATTTGAAAATGCTATTTCTTTTTCATCGAATTATGAATGGGAAAAATGGGTGAACCAACAGTGGCAAGATTGTTTATTTAATAAAAAAAAAGAATGGGTACTTACCGAAGAAAGTATCGATCCATTTTTCTTGATGTCAAAGCAAAATGGAACCG
This sequence comes from Parachlamydia sp., assembly GCA_002786175.1. Classification (GTDB taxonomy): domain Bacteria; phylum Chlamydiota; class Chlamydiia; order Chlamydiales; family Parachlamydiaceae; genus Parachlamydia. Next base: position 221,746 of record PEQL01000001.1, on the reverse strand, counting down.
ATCAGGTAAATGTTCCTCTCTCGTTAGATCTTCTTTGTAAAGTTTTTGCAGACTCTAATCAAGATATTGATTTAGGAAAATTTCTGCTTGTCATTGGCGATATCATAAATGAAGGAGGGAGTATTTTTGGAAGGTTTTTGGATTTACTAGGAAGTGATGCACAAGCCGAAGTCGCTCAATTTTTTGCTTTAGAGGAACAATTAGAGAAACAATCTATCTTTGTTGAACTGTCCTTTTTACCTGAGGCTGTCCGAAGCGCTAATGTGACCATTCGCCCTTGTTTGAGAAGCCACCGTTTGGATATTGAAGGTAAACATGGGCAAAAGGGAGCACTTGCTTTGGAAGACATTTATGTAGGAGCGACCCCCTCCAACTTTTATTTGACAGATAAAGAAAGTCGGTTCAATTTCATTACGCGTGCGAATCATGTTTTCAATGTATTCTACGATCCGTTGCCCCTCAAATTTATGCGTAATGTCACACGCTCTCAATACCCCTCTATTCCTCTCTTTTCCTGGGGATCCCTTGCAGAGACAGCGATTTTTTTGCCTCGGGTTTCCTTTGGTAAAACGATTTTTTCTCCGGCCAGATGGAATATTGATGCAAAATCCTATTTGAGGGAGTCATCAGAAAAAAACATTTTTTCTTTTCATGCATGGGCAGACCGATGGGATCTCCCTCAAAGTTTTTTTATGACGCATGGAGATCAACAACTCTTACTTGATCGAACAAATCCTGATCACGTTGATGAAATCATACGTAAACTAAAGAAAGGCCAATCCCTTACGTTTTTTGAAAAAATAGAGGGGGCATGGATAAAGGGAACGGAAGGGAATCACATGTGTGAAATCAGCGTCCCATTTATTAAAAACGGTGAATATGCAAAAAAAGAAAGTCCCATTAAAGCGGCTCCCTATTCTCCACTTGCGAATGAAGATAGATATAAGTTTCCGGGAAGCAATTGGCTTTATCTTAAGCTGTATATGGGAGAGGAAAAAATCAACGAGTTTCTTATTGCGCATCTTTACAATTTTATTGAGGAGTTTCGTCAACAGGGTATACTCAAAGAGTGGTTTATTGTCCGTTATGACCATCCCGAGTCACATCTACGTATACGGATCCATTCTCCATCATTTGAAATGATTTCAAAAATTTTATTTGCATTTGAGGAGCAATTTAGATTATGGACCCGTTTGGGTTGGATAAAAGATGTTTCGATTGCTAAATATGAGAGAGAAATCGAGCGTTACGGTGGACCTACTCTGATCGAAGCCGCTGAAACCATCTTCCATAGTGATACCCTTGCCACTCTTTTCACCATCCATGCCTACTTAACAAAGCAGATGCAATGTGAAGAAGTGGTCTTACATGTTTTATCAATCGTTAATTTCTTGCGCAATTTTGAGATCAACATGGATGAAATTCTTCGCATTTTGAATATGTCAATAATAGGTGAGAGTGAATTAAAAGGCTTCCGCCAATATAAAAATGAATTAACTAGGCTTATCAATGCCTTGCAAAATGATAGCAACAGTGAGATTCCGGAAATCCAAGTGATGAATGCCGCTTCGCAGATAAGGATGGGCGATATTCAAAATTTTTGTAAAATCGCAGATCATTTGGAACGGAATCGATGGCTTTCAATTATTGAAAGCCTATTACATATGCATTGCAACCGCTTAGGCTGCCTTAAAAAAGATGAAAAACGAGCGCGGCTGTATGCTCGTCAGGCTCTACTTTCAATCCTAAGTAAGGAATCTGCTGCTTTGCATTCTTGAATCAACCAAATTACCCGTAAATAATAAAATAATCCTGTGGTAAAATGAAGAAATGACAACAACAACCAAAAATAGTCAGCGGAAAAATTCAAAGCTTCCATAAAAGTATAAATAAATATAAATCCTGTTAGCCAGCTGACAAAACCCATGAAAAGTGAAAAGGAAGTATCCTTAAAAGCCAAGACATAACCAATTGGCAAAAAGGAAAAAATAAGAAACGCAGAAGATAACCAGACTCCTGCAAAAATAAGCTTGATGGAAGATAAATCGATTATCATTTGGGGAAAAAGCTTTTGAAATGTCCAGCTTGGAAAAATCAATAGATTGATAGCTAAGGTTGAAGTGGCGATTGTGGCTAGTATCACTCCCGGACGAAAAGCAGAATAAAGGGAATCATAGGTCTTAGATCCTAAAATTTGCGAAACGACTGTCATTTGAGTCAAACAAATTGCTTCGCCAAAAAACGTTATCAACAGACAAATAGTTCCTCCAATAGATAAGATAAGAAGATGATTTTCTCCTCCTCTAGCTAATAAATAAGTAATGGCTCCCCAATTGGCCATACTTAGGAGTCGATTCGTGGCCCGCAAGGCTCCCGGTTTAATGCATTCCCAAAATAAGGACCATTTAAGACGCCACTCTCTTGTATGGTACAAGCGATGGTTCTCTTTATTAAGAAAAACAAAGAGTAATGCTAAGCAAAAAATCAACTGAGTAATAAAAATACTGAAAGCCCCTCCCATTAACCCTACATGGGGGATCCATTTCCAACCAAAGATGAATGCATATCCTAGGGGTAATTTGATGAGATGGCAAAACAGTGTAATGGTAAAGACTAAAAACGTCTTGCCCCGGCCTAAAAAGAAGCTGGTAAGAGCTCCTCCTAAAGGAAAAAGGAAGCTCATGGCAAGAAGAGAATAATAGTAGGGGAAAACAATTTTTTCAATGACAGTTCCTTTAAAATAAAGCTTGCCGTAGAGATATCCAAAAGGAAGGGTAACCACCAAAGAGAAACAGGAAAACCAGATGAACTGCCAAATTCCCGGTCCGATTCGACTCCACTTTTTCTCTCCAAACCAGTTCCCGACAAAGACTTGAGCCATCGCGGCAAGGGAGACAAAGGCTAATTGAAAAATTTGAGCGGCATAAAAAGCGCTAAGGGATGCTTCCATGTCCTCTTTGGACAGGCTGGCTAATAAAATCTTTTCAAAAGTAGGAAAAAGATTAGTTGAAAAAGCCATTAAAGCGATAGGGAAAAATAAAATAAAATATTGTTTTAAACCTATACCTTCCATAGCACCTAAAGTTAAAGCGGATTGGGTTCTTCTCTAAAAGATTTGGCTATATTAAAGCTGGCTGAGAGATTGTATGAAACCTGAAGATTCTTTTTAACCAAACCTTGAGAAGGCTGATAAAATATAGGAATCACAGGCTTTTCATTGCATAGTAGCTTTTCAGCTTGAATGAGGTAAGAAGAGCGTTGAAAAGGATTGATTTGCTGTTCACTTAAACACAATAAATTTTGATAATCCGCATGCTCCCAATGAGCAACATTAGCTGTACTAAATCGAAAATAATTCAGCTTATAGAGTGGGTCATCTATATACGGACTCCAATTAAACAGCCCTAATTGGAAATTTCCTGAGACCATTTGATTAAAAAGCTTATTCCACTGAAGTGATTTCAACTCACATTTTAGCCCTAAAGTTTCCTCAAACTGCTTTTTTAAACAATGTGCCGTGTATTCCCGAATTTCCCCTTCATTGTAGATTAATGTTAAGGGATGGAGATCATCAAGGGATAAATTTAACTCGCTGAGTGCTTCATGAAATAATTCGCGCGCTTTAGCGGGATCAAATCCTGGAAATTGGGTCTTGGGATCGCAATGAATGTTAGCATGTCGATGCAAGAGAGGGGAAAAGGCTGGTTTCAAGGAAATAAACGCATTGGCGATGATACTCTCACGATCTATGGCATAACTCAAAGCTTCTCTGATCTTACGAGAATGAAATGGGGGGGATGTGGTATTAAAAACTTGCCAGCAAACCAAGTTATTTGGAAAAATGAAAACTTCCCCCATTTTTTTAGAAATATATTCAGAATGAAAGGCTCCAAAGGGATTGCCGATCCAATCTACTTCATCATTTTGAAAAGCATGGAGCGCTTGAGAAGCCGCTATGTGAATCAGGTTGATTTGATCCCAGTTAGCATAATTGGCATTCCAATAAAAGGGATTCCGTATGAGTTGAAATCCTTGATTGGGCTGGTTGATTTTTAATTGAAAGGGACCGTTGCAGGGATAATTGGACTCACACTCATAGGGCCATTGTGGTTTTCTTTGGTCGGTGATCCGATGGATAGGGGAATAAAAAGCGAGTGCAGTCAGTTCTAAAAAAAAAGGCGTCGGATGTTCAAGCTCTACTTTGAGCGTACGATCATCAATACTTTGAATCCCAATGCTTTCAAGAGGAACTTTCCCTAGCTTGGCTTTCAAGCCATTTTTGATGGGATAGAAAAATTCGGCAATAATTGTTTTAAAATCCGGCGACAAGATTTTTTTCCATGCATACTCAAAATCATAGGCTGTTAAAGGAGTCCCATCATTCCAAAAAGTCTGTTTTAGTTTAAAAGTATATTGCTTGGCATCGGGTGAAACTTCAACAGATTGGGCCACTCCCTTAACCACTTGCTCTTTTTCATCGTAACGCATTAAGCCTTCGAAAAGTAAAGATATCGTATCAGCCGAGACGTTATCTGCTCCAATGCGTGGATCTAAGGAAACAGGCATGTATTCGACACCTATTCTTAAGATTTTTTTTCCTTCGATTTTTTTTTGGTAGTCGCTTAACTTTTGCTTTAATTTTTTGGGAAAAAATATCCCATGTTCTTCTTTAGGATTTAATAAAACAGCAGTGAATAAAATCCCTTCTAAAGTGTTTAAGACGCTATAGATAATGCTATGCGATTGAAAAAAGTGATCATGGATAAAAGAATCTATCGTGTCACCCAATAAACAATTGCTCCCTTTCACAAAAATAAATACGTTTTCACCTATTTTTGAATCGATGAAAACAAAGTCAATCTTTTTCTGCAGTTCTTTCTTTTGATGATCCAAGAAAAACTTAAAGAATAAAAGTAAGATCTCTTGATTTAAAGTAGCTTGTTTTTCCAAAGGAGCAATAGAATAAAAAAACTTCTCTAAAAGATCTTGATCCGCTTCGGGAAAAGATCCTCTGAATTTTTTCAAGAGCTCTTGCTGTTTAATAAGAAGTCCGCCATTATAATCTCGAAATTCCCCAATTGCAGAATGAAGAAGACTACTGATTTTTTGCCTGGCTAAATTAAAATCTAAAGACCCATCTGTTCTCAAAAAAGCTGAAGTACGGTTAAGCTGAAGTGAAAAAACATGGGCTTGTATGGGATGATCATCTAAATGCCTGACAGTGACTACCCTTTTGGGGACAAACGTACATTCTATAAAACGTTCTTTTAAAGAAAAATTGTGCAGCGGGGCCGGATGAACAAACACAACTTGAAAAATGATTTTTTTGCCCGTCTGCTCATCTAGGTTAATCACGGCTTGCGGCAAGTCTTGCAAGGAACTGATCTCGTTGCTTAAGACCAAAATGATTCTATAAGTTTCTTCTTCATTTCGCTTCATAAAGACGGAAGGAGAGAGTTTTTGGATGCTATTACGCACTCTCTCTTCAACGTTATGTCTAAGCAAATTTTGCTGGTGAAGAGAAAACCCCGAACCATCCTTTTTTTCTATTTCAAAATAATGAATTTTAAGATTTTTATTTTTGCTCGCATGTTGGTATAAGGATTCTTTAACCACTCTGATATCAGGACACTGCTTTTGAAAGGCTAGATAAAGATTTTCTTCGTCAAATAATTCATACTTATCTAAAGCGTTGTAACTGACCAAGCACCCCAGAACGGATCGCGTAGAAAAGGGGAATTTTAACTTGCCGGACAGCCAACGAACCTTGACATGGAGTTCTTGAGGAGAGAAAGCAATCTTTTGCGCCAATCTTTTCTGCATCAAGTGAAGTGATAAAAATAGATTGGAGAGGTGAGAAGGCTGTCGATGATCTAGAAATTTTTTGGAAGCAAGCAAGTAGAAAAGATGGAGATCTTGCACAACACACTGGTCAATGGAATACTTAAAACGATTTAGCCAACGATTTACTCTCTTTTGTACTTCATAAAATGAAGCATGAAAGATGACGTCATTGAGAAATATTGTATCGGATGGATCAGAAAGACATTCTTGGATTTCAAACATAAAGGCATTTTTTAGTATAGTTATGATACAATTAGTGTAAGAAAAAAGTTTTCTTTTTTCTCTTTACGTAGCCATGATATCGAGAAATCTAACCCTATTCTTTTTTTTTTTGCAAGATGTTTTTATATACTTGATGGGGGGCAACCTCTTTGTTTTTTCTTGCCATTTTAAGCAGCCTCATGAGATTGAATCAGTATTTTTTCCAAGTATGCAACAGTGCATGCTGCTTTAAATCTCTTGGACCTAACCGCTACTAAAAATCTAGATAAATCTACCCTCTTGCAAGCTTGCTAAAATGTCTTCAGCGCGATATTGGCTAGCATGGCGTTCTTTAATGGAGGCTATCTTGCCCTCTATTTGTACATGACAAGCGTTGTCATGCCTGGCTGTAAACATGGAAGAAAATAAAAGATTTCTGTAAGACCTATTTCAAAGTCGATTTAGTGATCAGATTTTTGATGGGTCAATCATCAGAGATTATATTGTTCGCGCGAAACGCATCACGAGGGAGCCTTTATACACCATCAGAGATTTTCCAGTTTTATGTAAGGCTGCCGATGCTACGATAGGAGTCTCTGAATAAGGAGAAGTTTGGTAGGCCTCACGTTATTCAGACTTTAGGATCAAATCTAAAACATGGGTCCTGCTCAATCGGCAAAAGAAAGTTGCTTAGAGCTTATCACGCCTAATGATAAATCATTTGTTGTTTCACGAACATTTTCAAGGGAAGTTGGGGTAAAGTTGTTCCTATGACTCTCACTGTTATTCGTCTACTTGACAACACGCCTTAGGTCCATAAATCAAGAACATTTTATAAAATACCCTTTCGGACAAGTTCTTCACGCATTTGTTTTTTTAGATCTTCAAGGGTGATCGTACCGTTTAAATAGTTTTTCTTCAATTGGGCTTCAAAAGCTGCGAATTCAGAATCTTTGGCTTCGCATAGTCGTGCATTGACCATTCCTTTCAAGTGTTTGTTAAAAGAGAAATTTTCTCGAATCGACTCACCTAATTCCTTCCCTTGAGAAATTAAATCTTTAGGGTCAAAATCTTCCAATTTCTTTGTTAGGCATGCTGTAATGTATTTAGATAAGGCCGCTTCTTCACCAAATTTCTTCACGGATAAGTCATAAAGATTCTGTGCAAGCGCTCTTTTGTGTCCGACTATTTCGTAGGCCGGGATCTTGCCATAACTTAAGGCTTGAACCAGGGAATGATCTCCCGTGCAGCCTACAAGAGGAGCACTGAATAATGTAATCAGTTTAAAGTCTTTTTTGGTAAGTATCCCAGGATTAATAATGCGTAATTCCTTACCATGCTCTTGAATCGGAATGCTGATCTCTTTTTGTTGACCACTCTCATCAGCTGTGATCCATTTGATAGAACCGACACCTAGCTCTTTGAGTTTATTTTTATGGATGAGCATTTCGATATCTCCAGGTGTTTTGATTTCATTCTTACTAGGGAAGCAAATATCAATGGATTTCCCAGGATCAGATAATGTAGAGAATTGAACGGCTTGATTAAAGAAAAAGGTAGGGTTAGATTGGTAGCACATCAACAGCTGGTGGCTAGCTAAGTAATCTGCAATGGCTTCTTTTTTAGGGTGAATAGAGCCAAATAAAGCAGTTTTAAGTGTCTCGTTCTGTACCTTCTTCCACGATCCCTCGCGTACTTTTTGCGTAAAAACACCAGCATGCTTAAGCCCTAGTTTGATTTTGCTGCCAAAGCTACCCGCCGCAAGATTTGTATCTGTATCATACTCGGTGAAAGCGATGCCTTTGGTTTGAGCTTCTTGGTACAGATGGTCAAATAAACCACTGATGCCAACAGGGCCTGAAATCCATAGATCGGCGTTTTGAATCAAAGGACTCATGTCTTCATCAAAAGGAGATTTTTCGAAGCGGGGACAGGTATAGAGCCCATCCCCAGAATAGGTGAGGTTGGTCGTGCAAACGCTTTGATCTAGGAGCGGTAGCTTATCTTTATGGGTTTCAGCGCCAATCACAATTAACCGAATTTTTCTCTCGGGAAATTGCTTATGCAGCTTTTTTGCCATGTTTTGCATATGGATATAGTCCCCTTTGCCATCTGACATCACATAGCCCGAGATGACAATTTCACCCTGACCGGCAATGGGTTTGCTTTGTTGAAAAATATCCCAGACGGCCGAGCGGAATTCTATTTCTTTAGGGTTTTCGAATAAACTAGCTAGAGGATTTTCGTAATCCTTAGTTTCCCATCCGAGAGTATTCTGAAACTTGTTAAGCACTTTATCAAGCTTTTTAAGGTCTTGGCCATTTTGCAACATTTTTTGGAAGCGTTTTTTCAATAGTTTATCAGGAATCTGTTCCGCAGTTTGTAGATACTCGTCAATAGCATCCTTTTTTTCTGAATCATTGTGCAAAGCACGCAATTTGAGGCAGGCTTCCTTGACAATTGATTGGCCCGTTGCGATAGCTTTAATGCGTTCTGCAGCTAAACGGGTAAAGTCATTATTTTGGTGTATAATTGGACTGGAAGAGCCTTGACTCAGCTCCTTAAAAAGCTCTTTGTTTGATTTTTTTGCAGCTTGGTGTACTTTCATTAAGCTGAGCCCTTGTCGTTTGGCAAAGCTTGCTTGATTGACAAGGACGAATTGTTGTTCTATTTTTTGAGAGCCTTTCTGGGGTGAATTCACGACGATAACGACATTTTTCTGCCATCCCTTCTTCTTGATTTGTTTAAGCGCCTCTTCTTTGGAAATAATTTTTCCAGCCACCGCATAGCGCATTTTTTCTAGCTTGCAATTATCTTGTAATGGAGTCCCAGTCACTGTGAGTAGAACTCTCTCTTTTTTGTTGCCACCTCGACCCAATACGCTTTGAATCGGAGCCGCGCGTTGTTTATTAGAATACTCAGGACCCAATGGTAATATATTAAGCATAAAAAGCTTTTAGGTTTTAAAATCAATAGTTACATATTTTAATTATAATTATAAAAAAGTATTACCTCAAGCTTTTGTCGCAATTCTAAAAGGAGGAGAATTTTGGAGCTTCAAACTTAGTTTTAAGGGTTTAAAAAGTCATGTAAGGAAAATTCCTGAGGACTTGACTGATTGGTCAGTCTGTGCTATGATTCTTCATAAAAAGGAGTGAAAGTATGCGTCGCTATCATCATTTGGGGATACCCACCAAAGAGGCAAAAGAGGGAGAAACTTATCATGCAAATCTCAAATTCAGCTCGACACCTTTTGGAGCAAATGACTACAGAATACAGTGGCATCGCTTTGATGAAGACTGTGAATTCCATGAGATTGTAAAAACGGTTCCGCACATTGCATTTAAAGTTGACGATCTCGAGGCCGAAATTCGAGGGAAAAATGTGGTTTTTGGTCCTTATTATCCTATTGAAGGATTTCGTGTTGCCATGATCATTACCGATGAAGGATTTCCCATTGAGCTAATTGAAACAGAGCTGACGGATGATGAATTGGTAGCGTTGGAAGGGGGCGAGATCAACGTTAAAGATATTAATATCAAATGAATGAAGACACCACCAAAGCAAGAATTTTAGAGGCTGCAAGGCAGCTTTTTGTTGAAAACGGTTTTTCCGGCACTTCAATGGGAAAAGTTGCAAAGTTGGCAATCGTGAACCATAGCCTTATCTATCATCATTTTTTAAACAAAGAAGGGCTATGGATTGCTGTCAAAGAAAGCATCGTCAAAAAAGCCAGTGGGCAAGAAGGTGTGCTTCCCAGTCTAACACTCTCTTTTAAGGAATTTCTACATGCTTTATTGACCAGGAGTCTAGAATTTTACAGAAAAAACCCTGATATAGCCAAATTGATTCTTTGGCAGCGCATAGAACATCGCCAGCCGAACCCGATAGGACTTACAAAGTCAGAAATTGCGAAAGAATGGCTTCGTGCATTTGATCATTATCAATCGATTGGCGAAATGGATAAAAACCATAAGTCTGAGTTCATCTTGACAATGATCACATCGCTTTCAAGTTCTGCCGCACTGGATCCTAATGTCTTCATTGAAACACCGGAATCCAGGGAAGCTTATATCAATTTTTGTACTCAAGTCTTGATTCAGGGGTTAGCCCCAAAGCCTTTCTAAGTTTTATTAGAAATGGCTCTGCTTTGATGATTCGTACATTCTGTTCATATGGACTCTTCCCCATATAATGATGTTATACCTATCTATGACTAATCCTTTGCTATTTGAATTGCGCGATGCTTGAAGGCAGCCCAACGCGCATGAAAAACCGAGCACATGATTGCACTGTATGTTCAAGATATGGCGACTTTAGGCGTTTTCTGTTCTGAGCTTTTAAGATGAGCCTATTTAAGAAACCCATTGGAAGACTGTATATATGCCGAAAGTCTTATGGTTCCTGGAAAACCAGCAACCATATGTCACTCTTCAATACGACTCTGTCTTACCTCTCTCATTCTTTGATGTTCTTATAAGAGGTGTTTTGTCAGCTAATTCCTCAATAGTGTAAATAGGAAACAAAGAACTGACTTAGCTTTGTTTTGAGCCAGATCACAAGACTATGTTATAACAATCAAATTTCTGTGCGCGATATTGACTTCTGACTCTTTTCCTTGAGCCGGAGCGAACGAATCTAGTACGATAACAACGGAACATTCTTCTAGATAATCACCTTGGCTTAAGCATATTGAGATTTCCCCACCAGATCTCGTTTCCCATCTAAGGTTTCCTCACAATTTTTTATTATAATTAACGAATCTCCCTTTAGTTTGAGAAACAAAGCGGATTTTCATTTTATAGGTGCGAAAAGGATCTGGACAATCATAATCAGAAATTAGTTCAACATGAATTTGTTTAACAGTAGGCACTCTATTGAAGCGCGCTGAAATTATTGCCGCCCGATATCCTTCATTGTTAAAGGACTGACGAATTTGCTGACTCTCGATGCTCACAGCATCTCCAAAGTTGGCTTTTACAGCACAATGGTTTTTTCTAGGAAATGCTCGCCGGATATATGGATTTGTAATCGGTAACGGACGCCTTTGGTCTCTCCAATTTTAGTGCTTCTCGGCTCTTGTGTTTTTGTCAGGGTGCTGTATAGGGTTGGTGCAGAATCGACAAAGAAACGATCCGCTAGCATAATCCAAAACGGCGTTATTAGTGGGTGTATTTTTTTTAGAAGCTCGCGTGGAATGCTTGATAGAATCGGAAGAGGAGGGAGTCGAACCCCCGTTACCATTACTGGTAAATCTGTTTTCGAAACAGACGCAATCGGCCACTCTGCCACTCTTCCAGAAAATTGCTGTGCCTAATTGTGCCATAATACGCGCTCAGAATCAAGAGTTTCTCTTGTTTTTCCCATCTCATCTTGTTATCTTTAGGCCAAAATCTTTACAGGAGTTTAAAAATGCCAGATGAAAATCTATTACAGATTACCGCCTACGAGACAAAGACTTGGGAAAGCAAAGAGGATATTGTTGTCACAAACTTTCACCCTAATGCTGTAATCCACAGTCCTTTAGGTGAATTCGAAACAGCATCGGCGATGGAAGAAATTGTCAAAGTCTGGCAAGGTGCCTTTCCCGATTTAAAAGTTGATTATTTTGCCACCATTTCAGAAGGCGATCGAGTTGTCAGGCAGTGGAGTGCTTCCGGAACTCATCTCGGAGATTTTTTAGGGCTTGAACCTACGCAAAGGCCTATCCATTACCAAGGATGCACGATCTACAAAATCTCCAATAAGAAAATTGTGGAATACTGGTGTTACATCAATATGGAAGAAATTTTCGCACAACTTCTATGAGTTAATTATGTACATTCTTGTTCTCAACGTAGGCTCTAGTAGTGTGAAGGCCGCTCTATTTAAGGGAGACAAAGAACATCCCCATGCTTTTTTAAAGCCCTTGTGGAAAGGAGCCCTTTCGAAACATGATAAAAATACGTTAAGATCAAAAATTAACGTGCAAGATAAAGTGGAAGAACGCGTGCTAGAGGTCTCTACCTTGACCGAGGGGCTTATTCCATTACTTGAAAGCATATGGAAAGGAAAGTTGGCTTTACTGACTGACCCGAGTCAGATTAATCGGATAGGACATCGCATTGTGCATGGGGGTGAAATTTTCGTGCAACCGACCGTAATCACGCCCTATGTCAAAAACTGTCTTAAAGAACTCTCAAGTATGGCGCCGCTGCATAATCCGCCCGGATTATTAGGCATTGAAGCGGCTGAAGGCCTGTTCCCCGCCAGCTTACAGATCGCTGTTTTCGATACAGCCTTCCATCAAACCATGAACGAGGTGGCCTTTACTTATCCAGGGCCGTATGAATGGAAGGAAAAAGGGATTCGCCGGTATGGATTTCATGGGATCAGTCATGCCTATTGTGCCAAAAAAGCGTTGGAAATCTTACCGCCGATTGCTTCCGCTAGCAAAATGATCTGCTGTCATTTGGGGAATGGATGTTCTCTTACAGCGATTCATGAAGGGAAAAGTGTGATGAATTCCATGGGTTTTACTCCACTGGAGGGATTGATGATGGGAACGCGCTGCGGTTCGATCGATCCAGGTATTCTTTTATACCTGATGCGTCATGAGAAAGTGGATGTTGATGCCCTAGATGGCATACTCAATCGAGAATCCGGCCTAAAGGGGATCAGTGAGGAAAGTTCGGATATGCAATGGATTATAGCGCAAAAAGAAACGATGTACCGCGCCAAATTAGCTTTTGATCTCTTTGTTCAAAGTTTGAAAATGCATATAGGAGCCATGAGCGCCCTTTTGGAGGGATTAGATGTGCTCATCTTCACCGCTGGAATTGGAGAAAATGCGCAGGAGGTGCGCGCAGAAACCTGTAAAGGCCTTTCCTACTTGGGAGTGCACCTGGATATGGAAGCAAATCATCGCTGCATTCCCGACCAAGACATTTCCAAAAAAAACTCATCCGTGAGAATTTTGGTCATCCACACTCAAGAAGAAATGGCCATAGCCCATGCTTGTTTAAGCATTAGGGACTAGCTTGACCACGCATTCGACGTGAGAAGTTTGTGGGAACATATCAAAAGGGGTAACACTCTCTATCTTATATCCCTCTTCCACAAGAATCTTTAAATCCCTGGCAAGTGTGGCTGGATCGCATGACATATAGATGATGGATTGCGCTTTTAATTCCTTGATCTTTCTAAGCAAAGATTCTTCACACCCTTTTCTTGGAGGATTTAAAAATACAACGTCGATATTTTTTAACGCATGAATTTTAGATTCCGCCTGATCGCAGTAAAATAAACAATTAGTGAGTTCGTTGAGTTGTGCATTATGTCTCGCATCTTCGATAGCTTGCGGAACGCATTCGATTCCGATACTAAGCTTGGCTTGGGATGCTGCCAGAATCGCCATGACACCCACTCCGCAAAAGGCATCTAAAAATGTTTTGGTGTCATCCAACTCTGCCAGTTTTAAAATATACTTATAAATCGATTCAGCTTGGGCTGGATTGACCTGTGAAAATGCCGAAGGGGAGATGCGGAAGGATTTATCACAAATAGTTTCCTGGATGTAGGGAACACCCTCTAAAGTATGCCATTCATTTCCCAAAATTGTATTCAGACGTGAGCGATTAATATTTTGCACGACGCCTTTGACTTCTGGGCAAGCGGCTTTAATGGCTTTAGCTAAGGCGGGCAAGGCAGGATGTTGATGCCCTGAGGTCACTAAAATTACTAAGACTTCTTTGGTTTTAACAGCGGTTTTAATCAAAAGGTGGCGGATGATTCCTTCCCCTAGGCTTTCTTGATAGGGAGGAATTCCACTTTTTTTCAGGAGGGTGATAATTTTTTTGGAAACTTTTTCCCCCTGCTCGCCGTGGATATAGCAGTGTTCAACTGGGATGACCGTATGCGATTGGCGCGCATATAAACCGACAGTAACTCCTTCAGGGTTCAGCACAACCGGCAATTGAATTTTATTGCGATAACTAAGCTGTTGAGGAGAAGAAACACAGGGATCGACTACAATCTCTTTAAAATGGCCAATTCGCTGTAAAGCATTTAAAACTGTTTGATGTTTAGTGGTTAACTGCATCGGATAATTCAAATGCATCAGTTGGCAACCCCCGCATTTTTCGAAGATAGGGCAGGTGGGTGTGACGCGGTGGGGAGAACGGCGCAGTACAAAAAGAAGTTTTCCACGCGCATATTTTTTTTTGATTTCAGAAATAGAAACTCGGATCCTTTCGTCAGGCAAGGCACCCTCAACAAATACAATAAATCCCTCATAAGTTCCCACGCCTTCGCCTGAGGATCCAAGAGAACGTACATCGAGATCAATTTGTTGGTCTAGCGAAAGGTTCATATTATCCATCCAAAAAAAAGTAAAAAATCCATATTACTATAACGCTAATAGGACTCTTTTATCAAGGTAAGTTTTTGTTTTTTTAAACGTGAATGAATTTGACTTCTACTTGATAGATATTCAAATGAAATAATTTAGCAGCTGATTCTTGTAGTTCTTTTTTAAAAGTATGTACAAAACTGTAGGGGTGATCGATGTCAACAGAAGCATCCATGGTTAGCTCTATCGAAAAATGTTTAGCTTTGCCATACTCTTCTGAAATCTTTAATTCGCATAAGCAATCTTTAACAAAAGGGAATTTTTTTACTGTATGCGCAAAACCTTCTGCCTGGATGCAATAATACCGATTTTCTGGAGTGAGGGGTGAAATGTCGGTAGCATTCAACGTGAGTGTTGCAAAAAAGCAAAGCAGGACATGTATATAAAGAAATTTGAGCATATAAATCCTGATTTTTCATCTATTGAAGAAATGATGAATGGACATGGATTATATCTCAATTTAAATGTTTTTAATAAGCATAAAAATTTTTATTGATTAGAAGCGTGTAAATGTGTAATGTTTTAAATGTTTTTTTACTTAAGATTTCTTTGTGAATTAGATTTAAAAAAAGATTGATTTAATATATAATGATTTTTTCTTTTCTTATTTAAGAGGATGCTATGAATTCAAATTCAATTCAAATTTTTCAGAAAAATTGGGCTTTTACATCTGCAGATGCTCAAAAAACACAAATAACAACAGGGAGCTTTGGACCTTGCTATGTTGTCACCTTTGCAAGTAAAGGATTCGCCGCAATGGCTCATATTGACGACAACACCGAGGTTAAGTCAATGAAGGTTATCTTTAATAAATTTTTAGAAAATTCTGTAGAGCTTAAAAATGTTAAGGTTATTATTCTAGGTGGTTGGAAAGATTTTCCTGAATCTTTTAAATGGGGTAAGAAGGTCGTAAAGAGAATTAATAAAGCTGGCTTCGAGACTGTGAGTACTAAAAATATGTATTCAAAAAAAACATTAACAGTCTTCCAGGAAATGATAGGTATTACACCTGCCGAGGTGCCTAATCACTACCATTTTGGGGCTTTAATAGATGCTAAAACTGGAAAGACCTTCTTGATGAAAGAAAGAAAACTAGGATTAGATGAAGAGCAAGACGCTAGAGTTAAGCAATTTATTGGGGAATATGGCCCAGATGCAGTTGTTCCACTAAGTCAAATTGTTTAGTTGATTTTAACCTAATGGCCTTTAGTTTTAAGCCCCCCTTTTCTTTTTGGACAGGGGGCTTTAGTTGATTGGATTATTAATATTATTTATTTTTTATGAGATTAAAAATGTACGTTGATACATTCCCTGTTTCCCATGATGTTCTAGAACAAAAATGGACCCCTCGAGATTACGAACTCAGTTCTATAAAAAAGGGAACCTGTCAATACTGCCTAAGTGAATCTGTAAAAGTCATTACGCAGATTGGAGTGAAAAGATTTGAGGCCTCTTCTGTGGGCTACTGTCTTCCTTGCATTAAGGTCATGCTTCCATTAACAAATACATTGGAAGCTTATATGGGGTTTAAAGATTCAGATGATCAACATGTCATTAGGATTGATGCGGAAAAATTAGAAAATTTTCTCAAAAAACGCAAGGCTCAAAAAAAACTTTCGGAAGAAGAAGTGGCAGATCTGCTGGAAGCTGTTAAAAAAAACCAAGAGAACCCAGATTTGGCTAAAGCAAGAGAGTACAAAAAAAAACCTCATCAATGTGACCGCTGCTTTGGCTATATCTTAGATGCTGTTAATTTTAAAGATTTTGCTGGCTGCCGGTCTTCGGAAAACTATCTTGTGTCTTGTTTTGGCTGCAGCGGATTAATGGCTCGGTCAACGGGCTGCTCAATACTGACTTGTCCCGATACTTTGTGTGCTCTTCAAGTTTGCGCATTTTGCTTAAGTGGGGGTTCAAAATTAAAAGATCTTCAGCATGACCTTAGTGTGTGCTCTCAAAAGATTCGAGAGAAGAAATCTCCTCCTGAACCGCGTCAATGTGATTGTGAAAAGGAATTGAACTAACCTTAAAAAATCTACTTTCTCAAAAAACAAAATTGCGAAAAAGAGGGAAAGAGGTGTAATCTGACAAACTTACTCCCTCAATTGTAAACAGCGAGAAGTGGATGAATTTTGTAGATTGCGAGGCATTTTTAGAGAACGGGACCAT
This sequence comes from Parachlamydia sp., assembly GCA_002786175.1. Lineage (GTDB taxonomy): Bacteria > Chlamydiota > Chlamydiia > Chlamydiales > Parachlamydiaceae > Parachlamydia. The sequence continues at coordinate 205,146 of PEQL01000001.1, read as the reverse complement.
TATGAGTTTAGAAAATGGTCAGCTTTTAATTGGTTTTGGGCCTCGCCGGTGGGTTGCCTCGCCTGAAAATGCTTCACCTGCTTTTTATTTTCCTGATTTTTTTCTAAAAAATTCTTCTCCTTGGTTTCACCATGAGTTTTATCAAGAGCAGACTACTGATGCTATTGTCGAGGGTTTAACAAAAGAACAAAGTTTTTGTTCCGCTAAACATCAATGGGCCAATCTCGATCAGCCTCACTTTATCTCTGGTTTTGAGCAATTGCAAGAGCTGTTTCAGGCGAAAAAATTAGAAAAAGCCGTCCCTTTTGCATTCGAATTTGCACCGTGTCGCATGAACCGCGAAACATTAAGAAAATCCTTACTCCATTTACTAGAGTATGCACGTAATCAACCCATTTATGTGTATGGCTTTTGGGATCAGCATTCAGGTATTTTAGGGGCCACCCCGGAAGTTTTATTCAAAGTGGATAGCAAAGAAAAAAAAGTCCTTCATACCCATGCATGTGCGGGTACCCGAAGCTGCCAAAATAAAATAAGTCTTTTAGAAGATCCTAAAGAGCTGCATGAGCATAGGCTTGTGGTGCAAGGTATGAGTGAATCTTTGGCTTCATTTGGGAAATTGCATATAGGGGATTTAAAGATTTTACAGCTGCCATTTTTATCGCATTTGATTACTCCAATTGAAGTCGAATTACATGCAACTTATGATTTTGAAAAGATCGTGAAGGCTTTGCACCCGACGCCAGCTTTAGGCGGGTTTCCTAAGCAAGCTAGCTGGGATTGGCTGCAAGCCTATCAGAGCTCCTTTGATCGCGGACGATTTGGAGCTCCTGCGGGGTATCTGTACGGTCAGGCATGCACTGCCGCGTGTTTTGTTTCCATTCGAAATATGCAATGGGATGAAGAAAAAATGCTAATTGGCGCAGGGTGCGGCATTGTGGCTGAAAGTAGATTGGCTGATGAATGGGAGGAGATCAACCTTAAAATGCAATCGATCAAAAGGATGCTGGATTTATGACACGCAATCTGGCGGTAAACGTCATTGAGGCGGCCCTCAAAAAGGGCTTACAGGAATTCTGTTTATGCGCGGGTTCGCGCAATGCCGAATTTGTCAAACTGTTACACGACGCCAAAGGCGTGAAAGTGTACCACTGGTTTGAAGAACGTTCGGCAGCCTTTTTTGCACTAGGCAGAGCTAAACTCACAGGGCGTCCGGTCGCTGTTATCACGACTTCCGGTACGGCTGCGGCCGAACTTTTACCCGCCATGATTGAAGGCTACTACTCCGGCGTGCCCTTATTAGCGATCACGGCGGACCGCCCTCGCGCTTATCGACAAACAGGAGCCCCGCAAACCATCGAACAAGTCGGATTGTTTGGACCTTATGCTATTTTTTCAGAAGATTTAGCTGATGGCGAAGCCTCTCATCTTAGAAGATGGAATTTAATTGCCCCAGCACATATCAACGTGTGTTTCGAAGACCCCACTCTGTCAGCTGAAGATGAGCTCTCATTTCAAGGCGTTGCTAACTATCCCGTACAAAACGCGCAAATTCCTGAAAATCCTGTCAATCAGGCTTTGCTTGATCAATTTTTTAAACTGGCTGCCTATCCATTCGCCATCGTCAGTGCTCTCAAAGCGGTCGATAGAGAAGCTGTGGCGCAATTTTTGATTAAAGTCGGTATGCCTTGCTATTTAGAAAGCACCTCTGGATTGCGAGAAGACCCTCGTTTGCAATACTTACGCATCACGCGTGCTGAAAAACTCTGGGAGCATGCTGCACAAGCTGGCTATCCGATCGATGGTGTATTAAGAATTGGAGGGGTGCCAACCCTTCGCCTCTGGCGTGACTTAGAAGACAGAAAAAATCAAGTACATGTCTGTTCAATCAGCGACCTGCAATTTTCTGGATTAAGCTGGGGCGTTCATATCCAAGCAGCTATTGCTTCATTTTTAGCCTCAGACAACCTATTTTTGCCTAACTATGAAGATAAATTAGAGAAATGGGCACAGGCTGACAAACACTATGCCGAAGCTTTTCAGCACTTATGTGAGGATGAGCCGTTAGCCGAACCTTCCCTATTTCGAGCTTTTTCAACAAGCATCCCGCAAAGCTCCAGAGTATATTTAGGCAATAGTTTGCCCATTCGAGAGTGGGATTTAGGTGCTGTTAATGCCGACCGAAAAATCGCAATTGAAGCCAATCGCGGGGTTAGTGGGATTGATGGACAGATTTCTACCTTTTTGGGGTGGTGTCTGCCAAAATGTCCGCAATATGCCATTCTGGGCGACTTAACCACCCTTTATGATTTTGCTGGACCTTGGGTTCTGAATCAGATGGCGGATATTTGCGCACAAATCATCGTGGTGAATAACCACGGAGGTAAGATCTTCTCGCGGCTCTATAAGGAAAAAGCCTTTCAAAATCCCCATCAACTCTCTTTTCAAGACTTTGCATCGTTTTGGAATCTGTCTTATACCCTTTGGGAGAAAATTCCTGCCGAAGTTGAATGTAAGCAGAATGCGCTGATTGAATTGCGTCCTAATGAAGAGGCGACAACCCGATTTTGGCAAAAACTACAAACGATATAGGATGGCATGACTTATTCTCTATATGCGTTGCATGGGTTTTTAGGTTTAACCTCAGATTGGCAGAGCTTTCAATCGATACGGCAACACTGTAAAGAGTTTTTCCCCATCGATATTTTTCAAAAGGGATTCACCTGCAGTTCACTTGAAGCCTGGGCTCAATCCCTAAATGCCTCGGTGGCTAAAGACAATAAGCCTTCTATCTTAATAGGCTATTCCCTGGGCGCACGCCTCGGCATGCATGCCGTGATAGCCGAACCAACCTTATGGAAGGGGGCGATTTTCATTTCAGGGAATCCAGGATTAAGCCAAGAGAACGAAAAACAGCGCCGTTTAGAAGTTGATGCCATCTGGGCCAAGCGTTTTCGCGAAGATCCTTGGGAAGAGCTGATGGAAAAATGGAATCATTTAGATGTTTTTGCCGGCTTTAAATGTACGTTAGAGCGACGTGAAGAACAATATACAAGAGCCCAACTTGCAGAATCCCTCATTCATTGGTCTTTAGGCACCCAAAAGAATCTGCAGTCAAAGCTGCAAGAATTAAAGATGCCAATTCTCTGGCTAGTGGGGGAAAAAGATGTCAAATATACGCAGTTAGCTCGCAATTTAGTCTTTAAAAACTCCCACTCTCAAATACGAGTGATCCCCCAGGCTGCTCATCGAGTCCCTTGGGAAAATGGCAGGGCATTTGAAGACAGCGTAATTAATTTCTTAGAAAATATTTCCAAAGGATAAATATGACTACTATGACCTCGATCTGGAGCCCAGTTAAAGTCTATGAAGATATTAAATTAGAAGTGACTGAAGATGGCGTGGCCAAGGTGACGATTAATCGACCTCATGTCAGAAATGCTTTTCGCCCTGAAACGGTAAAGGAAATGATGGATGCCTTTGAATATTGCCGCAATCAACCTGACATTGGTGTAGTGATCCTGACAGGCGCAGGTAAGGATGCATTTTGTTCCGGCGGAGATCAAAAGATCCGAGGCAATGAAGGCTATGTCGATGAAGATGGCGTTTCCCGTTTAAACGTGCTGGATTTGCAGAAACAAATTCGGTCTCTTCCCAAACCAGTCATTGCGATGGTGGCGGGCTATGCCATTGGCGGTGGCCATGTTCTGCATGTGGTTTGTGATTTGACGATAGCGGCTGACAATGCCAAATTTGGACAAGTCGGACCTAAAGTTGGTTCTTTTGATGGCGGTTTAGGAAGCAGTTACTTGGCACGAATCGTTGGGCAGAAGAAAGCGCGTGAGATCTGGTACTTATGCCGTCAATATAACGCCCAAGAAGCTTTGGATATGGGATTAGTCAATTGTGTAGTCCCTTACGATGATCTTGAAAAAGAAACCCTGCAATGGTGTCGAGAAATTCTTCAACATTCGCCATTAGCTCTGCGCTGCTTAAAAAGTGCTTTCAATGCGGACTGTGACGGTCAAGTAGGCCTGCAAGAACTCGCAGGTAATGCTACCTTGCTCTATTATATGAGTGAAGAGGCACAAGAGGGTAAACAGGCTTTCATTGAAAAGCGTAAACCAGATTTTAGTCGTTTCAAACGCTTACCATAAGGTATTAATATGACCTTGAATCAGGTGGAATTACAAGTGAAGACAGCCCGCTCAAAATGGGCGCCCTGGATTTTAACCGCCAGGCCAAAAACCTTAGTCGCTTCTTTTGTGCCAGTGTTAGTCGGAACATTACTCGCCAAAGGCACCACGGGGACATTTAATGGATGGATTGCCTTATGCATGTTTATCTGCTCAGTTTTTATTCAAACTGGCACCAATTTGGTTAACGATGCCATTGACTTTAAAAAAGGCGCTGATGGGCATCTGCGATTGGGTCCTGTGCGTGTGACTCAACTAGGCCTCCTCTCACCCCAGCAAGTTTTTTGGGCGGGAATGATGAGTTTTTTCCTCGCTTTTCTAGTCGGCATCCCCCTAATCATCCAAGGAGGCGGTTTGATTTTGATCGCACTGGTGATTTCAGCCATCTGCGGCTATCTGTATACAGGAGGGCCTGCGCCCTTAGCTTATTCTGGCTTGGGAGATTTTTTTGTGGTCATTTTCTTTGGCTGGGTCTGTACCTGCGCGAGTTACTACCTGCAAACTGGAACTATTGATGGATGGGCCTTTTTAGCCGGTACGCAAGTGGGTCTGCACTCAACCGTTATGATTGCAGTGAATAACCTAAGAGATATCGCAGGGGATGCTCAAGTGGGAAAACGTACGTTAGCAGTGAGATTTGGCATCTTTTTTGGACGTTGCGAAATTACCTGCCTCGTTTTTCTGCCATTTCTATTAAGCATGCTGTGGTTTATTCCTGGCATGATGAATCCTGCCATTATTCCTTTTATGTGCTTTCCGCAAGCTCTAAGACTGGTCAATAATGTGTGGCATACCGAACCCAGTGCGGCCTATAATGGGTTTTTAGCGCAGGGGGCCTTTCTCCATCTCTTGTTTGGAGCGCTTCTCGGGCTCGGATTTATGCTTTAAGGTCGCCAGGTATCGGGATGCACAAGATAGCAAATTTTTCGCATCTTGTCCTCCAAAATGCCCTATTGCATGTATTCGGCAGCACTCTTCGTGTGGATTGCTGTCGAATTTTCAATTAAATTATTTTTTCCTCTTCTTTAGAGGGCAGTCGACATTCTTGCAATATGCAAAATATGGCTTCCCACAGCCAGGACAATCTTTATATATGGAAACACTTACAAAAAATCCTAATTCATCGGAATTTAAAGGAATGCGAACGACATTTCCCTGCTGATTTAGAAGCAGGCAAGTTTCATTTTCTATTAAAAAAATGTTGTCTTCTTTTAAATAAATTTTATTATTACTTATATTTCTTACGCAATCATCGCCATGCATGAAAATTTGTTCGAGAGTTACTTCATCAGGTATTGCAGACTCCATCGGATGGGCAAAACTTGTAAAACTTTGCATCATAAGTAAACCAATAATTAAAGACTTAAATCCCATGTCAATTCTTCTTGTAAACATGATTTCAGCCAAACTAAAACATTCTCTCATGAATTTATCAAATATTTTTTTGTTTGCATGTATTTTTTTAATCCCCGCTTCAGGTCAATCTTCTCAGAATATTTCCTATGAAATCTCAGGCGAAGAAAGGATATGGCTGACCCAATTTTTCACTGACATTATGCTGACAGAGCGTGGCATTTATACTTTATGCGGATCCTCTAAGCCAATCACATTGATTGTCGTCGATACGTATTCAGAAAAGGAGGCGAAAGCTTTTTTTAATGCATTGACTGAAGATGAAAAAAAAGAATATTGCGAAATTGAAGAGTATAGTCTTCCCGAGACTTGGCAGAAATGGGAAGAGATTAGTCGTCGATTTTCAATGCCGCGTTTCCGTTTTTTTAAGACTGGTTTATTTCAAAGCCCAGATGCTTTTTTTGTACTCTTCGTGGATATTTTAAAAACAGCTCTCATTATTCAAGAAAATTATGGGCTCTTCCAAAAGGCTGTAGGATTTGACTTTCATCCATTGGAGGTGGCACTTGAAATAGATAAAAGTGATTCAAAATTCTGGAAAAAAATAGAAGGTCATTCAAACCTTTTTGGCCTTCTTTTTGGGTTTGGAAAGACAAATTCGACTATTTTCCACTGGAAGCATTTCGATCATCCAAAGGCGTGTGAGGAATTTTGTCAAAAAATCCCTTCCTCATCAAGTTGTGAACTAATAAAAGGAAAAGTAAAATTCTCTATTGATCATTTTGACATTCCATCCTTTATTTCTTTTGGCGAGTATGATGAGGTCGTTGAGAAGTACAAAGAGGAAAGAAGTCGAATTAAGCAGATGTACCAGGGGCATGACTTTTTGGATCTGACTTTAAAAAAACTCACCCATTAATACCCTAGGTTGATTTCAGTTACAACAAAAAATAGGCCGCTGGTCACCACAGGCGGTCAGATTCCTCTTTATGCCTTTGCCTTCTTGCTCTCTTTGTGTGATCAATCCTCTTCAAGATTTTTTAAATAGGAATCGCCAGTCTCTCGCTTGAGAAGAGGGGATTCTTCAAAGTCGCATTTAAACTCTTTAAGAATAGGCTGCATCGATTGGACGATTGTAAAGATATTTGGTCGGAAAAGGTAGTCTCTGTGTAACATCTCTTCTAATAACAGGCATAAATTTTCATCTTGAGTATGCTGATTTAAAATAGCAGAATCGAATGGGGCTGAATGGTCTGGAAACGATCCTTCACCAAGGGGGTAAGGTGATGGCCCGCCTGTTAAAATTTCATGAAATAGACATCCCAGTGCATAAACGTCGTGGGCTTTGCGTACAGCCGCGAAAAGTTCGCCATTGTTTTCTTTGACAGCTTGTTTAATCAATGCAAAATCTGCAAACGGGCAGGAGCCATAGCTAAAAGAATGAAAAGTTAGGGGGATTTGGTCGATTTTAGCTAAATCAAAATGTGCACCGAAATCGCCCAGACAAACTTTGATCCGTCCTTCATGTTCTCTGCAGAACACATTTTCGAGCTTGGGATCCCCATGCACTACATTTATAGTCATTAATTCGGCTAAAGCTACGGCTAAATCATAACACCATAGAAGCCTGATTTGTAGAGGGGGTATTTTCCCTTGTTCAAATAATAGGTTATAGAGATCGAGAGCGTAAGTTTTTCCTGCAAATCCGCAATAAACGTTTTCGATTTCAAAAGAAACGTAAGGCTTTGCCTGGATTTTTTTAGTATTCAGTTTGCTATGAATATGTATTAAACCCTGGATTTCATGTTTGAGCGTATCGCGAGATGACGGATATTTTTCATTTCGGGCTATTTTGAGGGTGATGTTTTTTCCTTTATTCACATGGAAAGCATCGTGAATAGTTGCCGTTTCGCCCATTGCTTTTGGGGGCATAGGGAGCAGATGAAAAATCTGTAAAGGCTCAGCTTGAGAAGAAACGGTGAGAAAGCTTTCTCCGCAAATATCAAGGAGATTGGCTGGGTTTTTTGATTGAGTTCGAATCCGCTTGGCTTCAGAAAGGATTAGCCGTAGCCGCTTTTCCGTCAAACCAATCGGACGGTGCTTTTTTTTTGTTTGCAGTTCTTGGGTTGTAGAAACTTCAAAAAGGTCTAAAAGTCTGGCAGTTTTACTCGATTTTCTGCTTTCTTGTGAGGATGCTGAAGTAGCCGATACAGTAGGAACAAAAAATTGTCCATGGAATCCATTGAAGGAGGGGGTGCAGGAAGATCTTTGACAATCCATAACTGATAAAAATGTAAATTTAATGATTATTATTATAATTTTTCATTCGACAGCTCAGCCAAGGCTGGCTTGCGTGTCAAATAAGAAAAAAATGCGATGCTTAGCAGGCTTGCTGCGAACCCGGGTACCATCGGCGGTATTGGGATCTCGATGAAATGGCGATTAATTAATGGCCAAATGCCGGCCGTTACGCCTCCAAAGATAATCCCAGCGATCGCTCCATTGCGGTTGGCATGTTTTGAATAAAGAGATACAAGCACCAACGGCCCAAATGAACAGCCCAGGCCTGACCAGGCATATAAGACTGCATCTAGGATGGATGAATTATTACTAAATGCGATTCCCAGAGAAATGCAGGAAATCACCACCACTCCTATCCGGGAAACTAAAAGCAGTTCCTTCTGGGAGGCATAGGAACGAAACATATGTTTATAAATATCTTCACTTAATACAGAACCGCATACCAGAATTTGCGAGTCCATTGTCGACATATTGGCTGCAAGAATGGCACAGACAATAAATGCTGCTGAAAAAGGATGAAAGAGGACTTTTACCATGTCAATAAAGACGAGCTCGGAATTTTCTAAAGGATCGCCAAAAAAGCCAATTCCTACGAATCCGATAGCCACTGAACCAATCAGGGCAATGATTTGCCATGACATGCCAAGGTATTTAGATTTATTAATTTCCTCAGGATTTTTAATTCCCATAAATTTGGTCAAAATGTGCGGCATCCCGAAGTATCCCAAACCCCATCCGAGAATAAGAAAAAGGGTGGTGATATAAGAATATATGGACTCTCTTTGAAAAAAGCCCAGAGGAATTTCTTGGGCTGCTGCAGCTTGATAGACGGTATTAAGTCCATCCGGCAGTTGCATATAGGCTAAGATAGGAACTAGAATAATAATGACTAGTAGAAATAAAGCTTGAAAAAGATCCACCCAAGCAATCGTGGTAAAACCGCCAAAAGAAGTGTAAAAGACAACCACTAGCATCGCAATGGTCAAGCCGATGTAATAATCGATGCCAAAAACTGATTCGAACAGCCGTCCCATGGCGATCATGCCAGCAGATAAGTAGCAGGTTAAAAAAATCAAAGCCATTGTTGCTGTCAAAAGTCGAATGATTCCGCTGCGATCATGAAAACGACTTTCAAAATAGCTGGAAAGGGTATAACTGTTGTATTTCTCCGTTTCCTGGCGTAATTTTTTGGCGACTAACTGCCAATTCAGGAACATTCCTATTAATAGACCAAAGGCAATCCAGGATTGCGATAGCCCTCCGATCAAAATAGCTGCAGGCATAGCCATAAAGAGCCAGGCGCTCATATCACTCGCGTGGGCGGAAAGAGCGGTTAACCAGAAATTCAAGGAGCGATTTCCTAAAATAAAATCGGCTGAAGATTTCAGTCGCTTATGAGCTAGTAAACCAATGGTCAGGAGAATTGCAAAATAGGCAAAGAAAGCTGCCAACGCATAAAAATCCATAAAATTCCTAGGGCCTTCTCTCCTTACAAGGTTAAATTAACCAGGGTTAAATCATTCTCAGTTTCCAATGATTGTCATCGATTAGGTGGGCAAAGTCAAGAGGTTTTTCTATTGAGTAGGCTTCTTATTTAATTGTTTTTAAGTAACAATTTGTGTTAAGATCTTTTTTAAATAATAATATTTTAGGGGATCCTATGGTTTTAGAATTAAGTTTAATTAAACAAGCCTATGCAGCGCCGGTAACTCAACACGGAAAAATTGTTTACCGCAAAAATCAAGCAAAGATTATTCCTCATGGTGAAGCGGCGACTAAAGGATGGAAAAAAGCCTCAGCAGCACAACTTTTACACATTCTTCTTAAGCATGGGCAAGCCAATTCATCGTCGCCAGATTTAAAGGAAAATGCAGCTATTGCCAAGATCATTAAAGATCGGAAGGATCAAAAATCATCAGCCAAACATTTTAAATCTGTGCGCAACTTTTTCTCTAAACTGCAGAATTTTGTTTCAGGATTGGGATTTCAAACTTCTGCGCAAATGCAGCAAAAAATTCAAATTCTGTCAGATCCGACAAAAATAAAGACAAGAGTAAAGACAAAATCTAAGCCTAAGAAAGGCGATGAAGCCGCAAAGTTGGCTGAAAGAAAAGCTGTTTATGACAAGAAACAATTTGGGGCTTTCAAAGCCGCTCGCTTAGCGAATACGGCCCCTATACCCGTGCAAACTATAGATTTAAAAAGCAAGTTGCAAGGTCATGAAAAAGAAATCACTGAACTTTTTGCTAAAGTTGAAAATGGATACTTCTATGCTGAAACAAAGAAATGGGAAGCCGCAGAAAAAAATGGAACTGTACCCTTTGGTAGAGCGATGTCTGGAGGGCCTAATTACGCGGTGTTTGAAATAGTAGCGATACCTGGGGTTATCTTCAAAATGCCGAGGCAACCTGAAGTAGACGTTGCAGGTAGATATCAAAATACACAATTTTGTCGTGAGCTAGTGAAAAACGAGAACTGGGATCGTTTATTCATTCCCCAGCAAGAATTCATTGAAGAGCTTGATGAAAAAAAAGTCGCCTTTCTTATCGAGGAAAAGGTGGAGATTGGGCACTATTCCCGTACTGATGAGCTCTATATGCTGTGCAGTTCCGATCCAGAACTTAAAGAATCCTTTAAGAAAGATATCGAACAATTAACAGCCTTTTTTTGCCGTACCAAGTTTAGAGATGGAAAATCTGACAATATGTCGATTCTTGAGAATGGAAGAGGGATTTCTTTATATGATTTAGACGATTTTGATCCTACATCTCCATGTGGAGGGTTGATTGACTCTAACAGGGATGAAAATATCGGTTTGGTCAAACTGGTGCATCCTGACTTTATTCCACTGATTCAAGAGACAGCTAAAAAGAGCATTCCAGCGGAAGATTTTGCTAAAGTCGATTTTGATCAGGTCTTGGATGAAAGCAAAAAACGCTTTGAAACTTTGCAAGCTCTTGAAGCCTTTCATGCGAAAATGGGTGCTGTTGATGAAAAATCACATGTCGAAATCGATGTCTCAAAATTAGGCCTCTCTTTAGACGAACAGGTATTTACAAAGAAATTGATTGAAGTTGTGAATGCCAAGCTGCAAGAGAATGAACACTTACCTTTGAAGGCGCAAAGAAATGTGCATTTTAAGCCTTTCGATGATATTTTTCAGCCCCTTTTCGGGAAATACAGAGACAGTGAGGATTTCAAAATGCCTGAAAAAGTCTTAAAAGTTCTCATAGAAAAAGGAGTCCTTTTCTCCTACAAAAATCGATATGGTCATGGGTTTGCTGCGCAATTCTAAACCAAATCTTGGAAAAAAATCAGGGTAGTTGCTTAAACTATCCTGATATTTTAATTCTTTTTAATCTTCCGAAATTTCACCGTGCCTATAGTTTGAGGTCGATTTTTTCCTAAACCTTTTAAATGTCTGCTGAAAAAAAAGTCTAACATATATTTTCCTTGACAGTTATGGGTGGTTTGTAAATATTTTAGTTTATTTGAAATATTTATTTTAGGTTAGGAATATATGATTTTACGCATTTTCTTCTTGTTATTGACTTCAACGTTTTATTTATCTGCAGCCCAGGAAAATCCACGAGTAGTAAACGGCTTAGGGATACTTACCTGTAAAGGATGCTGTGGTGGATGCGATTTTTGCCGTCCACAGCCTTCTTCAGCTGAATTGACTCAGGCGATTCAAGTAATTTTAAACAATAATTTATTGTTTCTGCCGCAACTGCAACCTCAGCTTATCCAATTAGTTCAGAATATTGTGAATGAGGGTGGAATTGGAGTGGTTGGAGCTACAGGTCCAGCAGGTCCTGCAGGTCCTGCAGGTGCAACAGGAGCTACTGGTGCAACGGGCGCCACAGGTTCTGCAGGAGGCGTATTAGATTTTGCAGATTTTTATGCCTTAATGCCGCCTGATAATGCCGCCACTGTCGCTGCTGGTGGAGATGTGGATTTTCCACAGGATGGGCCATCGAGTGGAACAGGGTTAATTGTGCGCACTGGTGCAGATACATTTTTATTATCTGATATCGGTGTTTATCAGGTCTTCTTTCAGGTAAGTGTGAATGAAGCCGGCCAGCTTGCTTTAACTCTCGATTCTGGAGCTGGAGCGACTGAATTGCCCTATACAGTTGTGGGGCGGGCAACAGGGACTTCGCAGATCATAGGAATGGCCATTGTTCAAACATCAGTGATCAATTCTATTCTAACTGTACGCAATCCCGCTTCTGAATCTACGGCGTTAACAATAACTCCTTTAGCAGGTGGAACAGAACCGGTTTCTGCACATCTTGTTATTATACGAATCAAATAGGTAAACCAGGAAATATTGCATGACAAACTTTATCAGAAAAATACACCTTGCTTTAGCTCTCTTATTGATAAGCTCGATAAGTTATGGGCATGGAGAGGACTCTCTGTCGTGTGGAGAAAATCAGAACCCTCTTTACTGTCAATCTTGCTGTCGTTGTGATCGAGTATCCTTAAGTGGGGATTTCTTATATTGGAGGGCATTTGAAGGTGGACTGGATAGTTGTGTGCCTGATGAATTCTCCGATATTGTGACATCTGACGGGCGAGTGATCTCTAGATTCAGCGGAAGAGGCAGAGAGCCCCATTTTAAATGGAGTCCTGGATTTCGCATAGGGGTAGGTTATGAATCCTCTTATAGTGAATGGGATATTGCGGCCTGCTGGACGCATTTTCGTTCACATAGCCATGGCCCCAACCATCATGGAAATAAAATTCAGTGGAAAATCAATTTAGACGTGATTGACTTGGTAGCAGGCTATGAGTTTGATTTGGCGCCCTGCTTTACCTTAAGACCATATGGGGGCTTACGCGGTGCAAGAATTTATCAAAATTTGCGTATCCGGGAGTTTCCTAGCTCGATTTCCACGGAATTGTTCACTTTGAATAAGAAGGACCAAGCTAGATTTTTGGGAATAGGCCCCTTATTTGGCGTTGAGGGAGATTGGGCGATGGGCTGCGGCTTTAGTGTTTTTACAAATGTATCCCTATCCTGGTTGTACGGAAACTTTCATACAAGATTTGGTGAATTTGAAGGAACTTCGGATACGGAAAACTTTTGCCAAATCAAACGACATCTTGATGCCGTTCAAGCTGTAGCAGATGTTGCTGTAGGGGTTCGATGGCAGAAATGTCTGTGTGAAAACGTTCAGTTGCTTCTTGAGCTAAGCCTGGAGCATCACCGTTATTTTGATCACAATCGTATTGGTGGATATGGAGATGTGTGTTTTGATGGTGTGGTCGTTGGTGGAGGTATTGAATTCTAAACCCGGCAACTTTTCAAGTGTTAATAGGCAAGGCTAACCCCTTGCCTTTTTCTTCAGTTCATTTTTTCTTAGCGAAAAGCTGACTTTCTTTAATATGGGAAATTTTGTATGATGGTGAACTGTCAGCTACGTCTTGTAATTAAGGAGAAATCATGAATAAAGCTAAAATTGTCATTATCGGCTCTGGTCCCGCAGGTTATACAGCAGCCATTTATGCTGCCCGTGCTAATCTGGCCCCCGTTCTTTTCGAAGGCTTTTATTCAGGTGTGGCTGGCGGACAATTAATGACTACGACCGAAGTAGAAAATTATCCTGGTTTTCCTGAAGGAATCTCTGGTCCCTCCTTGATGGATAATTTTAGAAAGCAAGCTTTACGTTTTGGCACCACGCTGTTGACAGAAGATGTTGAATCAGTGGACTTCCAAAAATCTCCCTATGTGATTAAAGGTTCAAAAACAACTTATGAGTCCGATGCTGTGATTATTGCGACAGGAGCCAGTGCGAATCGTCTGGATATCCCAGGGGCAAATGATGGCGAATTTTGGCAAAAAGGGGTCACTGCCTGTGCTGTATGTGATGGTGCCATGCCTATTTTTAGAAATAAGGATCTTTATGTCATTGGCGGCGGCGATTCAGCTGTTGAAGAGGCTCTTTATTTAACAAAGTTTGGCAGTAAGGTGTATATTGTCCATCGACGTCACGAATTGCGAGCTTCAAAAATCATGCAAGAGCGCGCTCTCAACCATTCCAAGGTAGAAATTCTTTGGGATACTGTGATCACTAAAATTGAAGGAGATGATGTGGTACGCCATGTCACGTTGAAAAATGTTAAAACAGCACAGGAAACTCAGCAGCCTGCAGGCGGCGTCTTTTTTGCTGTCGGACATACGCCGAATACTACCTTTCTCAAAGGGCAGATCGATTTGCACGACAATGGCTATATCAAAGTGAACCCGGGAACCTGTCAAACAAGTCGAGAGCTTGTTTTTGCTTGCGGCGATGCCCAAGATCATGTCTACCGACAAGCGATTACAGCAGCGGGAAGCGGGTGTATGGCAGCTATTGAAGCCGAGCGAGTGCTATCTGCCCGAGGTCATATTTAAAAAATGTGGAAACTAAATGTTTTCCTATTTTTGATCATCTCCCTATGTTTAGGCGCTTCTTTTGGTCTAGCTCTAGAATATGCTCCTTGGCTTGGTCGCAGTTTTGAAATTCAGGGGCGTCTGTCTAGCATCCTTCAAACTTATCCTGCGGTCAGTGCAAAAGGATCTTCCAGTTATTCTTCTACGGATCTTTTTTTTAATGGCAGCGTAGCAGTCCCGCTTTTAGATTTAATCAGTGCTGAAATCGAAGGGGGGCTGTTGCATACACGCCATCATCCATTCGGTGGCGACCATCTGACTTTTTTGGGGCGCTATCTATGGGTTGATGACACGGTGGGGGATTTTGCTAGTATCACATCCGGACTGGCTATCACCCAGGTTTTTCAGCCTGGTCTTAATAACATTAGTGTTTTCCATCATGGGGGAGTTGAAGTCGAAGCACACGTTGCTTATGGCAATGAAATTGTCTGTGAAGAATTTTGGGCATCGCGTGCATGGGGAATAGTTGGGCTGGGGATTGGCGATCATGGGGCCCCATGGATCCGTGCTAATTTGCAGTGGGATAACAATTGTTGGGATCGCCATCAATGGTCTTGCTTTATCCGGTCCTTATGGGGCTTGGGAGTGCGCGATTTGCGTGTGCATGCTTTTCACGGTTATGGTTCAGTTCAACATCAGTCGATTGATTGTGGGGTAAGTTATGAATATGTGCTTCCCGCAACAAGCCTTGTAAAGCTAGAAGGTGCTTTTCGCATTTATGCGCGTAACGCCCCACGCTTAGTGACATATCTGGCGGCCTCTTTTATCTATCCCTTTGGAATTTAACAAACCTTTTTAACACAACACAGCACCAGCCGTCAAAGTCCAAAGTTGCTCTCTTTTTGATCGGCCCAGAGGGCAAAGGCTGTTGCATAGTCCTGGCAGTGGCTAATGGAGATAAAGACGTGTGAATCTTTGGGGAGTTTGTTTGCCAATTGGGTAGAAAAGTGGACGCTGGGTTTACCGGAAGGGGCATTGATAATTTCGATGTCAGTCCAGGAGATATGCGCTCCAAATCCCGTTCCGAAAGCTTTTACGATGGCTTCCTTGGCTGCAAAGCGTCCCGCGAAATTACGGGCAGGGTCTCGATGTTTTAAGCAGTAGGCTTGTTCAAGGGGTGTAAAGATCCTATCGAGAAATTTTTGTCCGTACCGTTCAATATTTTTAGCGATACGGTGGATCTCAATGATATCATTCCCTATTCCAAGGATGGTCATAAAGTCATCTCCACCTCACTCTTCCGTCAAAGCGAGAAGTAATTCTTATGTTTAGCTTCTAGGTCAGCGAGGGTATGTGTATGGACATCAGGAATAACATGATCATCTGCAGCATTGCAAAAGATCATGCGTCCGGAGGCTGTGTG
Organism: Parachlamydia sp.; assembly: GCA_002786175.1. Lineage (GTDB taxonomy): Bacteria > Chlamydiota > Chlamydiia > Chlamydiales > Parachlamydiaceae > Parachlamydia. The sequence continues at coordinate 189,491 of PEQL01000001.1, read as the reverse complement.
CTTGACAGATAAAACGTAGGCTTTAATTTCTTCTCCAATGAATTCAGCTCCTCCATTGACGACGACCATTGTGCCATCTTTTAGGTACCCAACACCCTGTCTTGGTTCTTTGCCGTAGCGTTGAATTTTGATTGTTAGGCATTCGCCAGTTTGGGTGATAGGCTTGAGCGCATTGGAGAGAAAATTCATGTTAATAATGGGGATATCATCAGGCGTTTGCTGCAGGCGATTCATTTCGGCTGTAAGGATTTTAGCTGATAAATTGGTTGCTAAACGATTCAGTTTTGTCCGCACATCTTCAATGTCTGAGAAATCGGTATCAATGAAGCGCAGATTCAAATTGGGAGTGGCTTCTAATTTTTTGACAATATCTAGTGCGGCGCGTCCCTTGGCTTTATTTTGTTCATCGGTATGGTCTGCAAGGTAGTATAAATCTTTTAAGAGAAAGCGAGGAATCACTAATTGATTGTCCAGGATACCTGAGGCAGCTAGATCTATGACGCGAGGATCCATGAGGACAGAAGGATCCATTAATATATCGGAAGAATAGACAGCGGCATTTTCCTTGGACCTAAAGAGGGAACTGAAAGAAAATTTAACAGCGGTGTGAAACAAGGCAATTAAGCTAAAGTAAATAGAAACAAGAAAAATAGTGGCTTTAGCTAATGAAAGCGGGATTGAGAGGGCTAAGCTATTTGATAAGGTGGGTTCTAGAATAGTCCAAATGGCTTCCCCCATAAAATTTCCCAGGATTAACCCTAATAAGGCCAGGGTAAAATCTTCTAAATTAAGACGTTTTAAGGCATTTTCTAATCCTATGCAACCCAATCCTAACGTCAAACCTCCTAAACATCCTATGCAAGCATTCGTGATCAATTCATCACTAAGGGGCTGGGTAAAAGTGTAAGTTAAGGAAATAAGGATACAGAGTGCAACAAAAAACATGCGGATAACTACGAGAGAAATGCTCATCATTTTAATTAAGTCCTCTTAATTTTGTCAGTCAATCTATTGTAATTTCTGATTCTATTGCTGGTTTGCTTTAAAAATCTAATCGTCTTAATTCTTCCGTCTGACTTTTAGAAACGAAGAAGTAAGATTTAAAGTTAAACACAACAAAAAATAAGCTATTCGCATGTGTTTTTGAAAATCAAGTTTTCTTGAAAAAAACGCCGGCGTTTAAACTACTTTCGGACTGATCATTTCAGCCCGGCTGCAGGATAAGAATAGCTGGAGGCTAAGCGGTTTTGCAGATAATAAAGTCATAATGTTTGTCTTGAAGCAAGCTTTTTACAAAACACTACCACTCAAGATGGTAGCCAGCCCATCACTCAACATTGTATAATTCAACCCTATATTTTTTGTCTATATATTTAAAAAAATAATATCTGTTGCAGTTTATGTAGAGAGGTTGATTATAGGTTTATCAACTAAAATTTATAAATTCAGGAAGCTTCTTTCAAATATTAAAGGCATTCGGTACACTTGCTTCAAATTTATGACTTACCGAAGGAATACCATGTTTAAAGTTAGCCACAAAACCTTAGTCGCAATTTCAGGTTCTGTCTGGATCGGGGTGGGTTTATTCCTGCTGCAGTTAGGGATCGGATTGCTGCTTGAAGCGATGCGCATTCAGCTTATTGTGCAAACAGATAAATTCCCCATTTTGAATTTTTTAGCAGGAATGGGCGGCGTAAAAGTAGCCGCATTGATGCTGGTCATTTTAAGTCTGATTGTGGGATTTTTTAAAGGACGTTTTGTTTTGCGAAAGACAGTGGTGCGTAGTGTTGCGCGGATTAGAAGTTTTCCAGATCCGACGATGATTTATCATCTTTATAGCAAAGGCAATATTGTTCTAATTCTGGCAATGATGGGGCTTGGCATGTTAATGCGTTTTCTTGGTGTAGCTTCTGATGTGCGGGCTTTTATCGACATTGCTGTGGGAATGGCTCTCATTCAGGGTGGAGTATTGTATTTACGTTCATCCTTTTTGGCGCCGCGTCCAGCTTGAGATTATTTATGGTATTCAGAACCTTTGGCAATCTCAAACCCGCGATAAATTTGCTCGATCAGAATTAAACGGGTAATTTGGTGTGTGAAGGTGAGGAGAGATAGGCTAATCGCTTCTTTATGTTGTTTAAGAGCAATCGGCAAACCGTCTGCGCCCCCAATGACAAAGGCCAGGCGACTGCCTCCCTCTTCGAACTTGCGCATAATATAATCGGCAAATTGCATGCTATTTAAGGGTTTTCCTAAAGGGTCTAAGCAAATAAACAGGGGTTCTTGGTGAACTAGAGCGAGAAGCTGCTGGTCGTCTTTAGCCCAAATCCATTCAATCTGAACGGTGCTGCGCAGGCGTTTTTGATATTCTTCGATGGCTGTATTCAGCCACGTTTCTCTGGTTTTTCCAATCGAGATGATCTTACATTTAAGCATTCTTCAAAGCGCGCTGTATCTTGCGGGTGTCTTCTTTTTCTCGAATAGAATCCCGTTTATCGACCGTTTTCTTACCCTTAGCTTTGGCGATGCGTATTTTGACGCGCCCATCTTTAAGATAAAAAGCTAATGGAATGAGAGTCAGCCCTTTCTCTTGTGTGGCTTCTTTTAATTTGAGAATTTCGCGTTTGTGCATTAAAAGTTTTCGCTGGCGACGCTCTTCATGATTGTGCACATTTCCAAAACGGTAGGGGGCAATGCTGCAACCAATCAACCAAAGTTCATTATCAAAAATTCTGACATATGCCTCTTGCAAGCTGCCTCCATGGTCACGGAGAGATTTAATCTCAGTTCCCATTAAAACGATGCCAGCTTCAAAAGTATCTAGGATCTCATAATTGAACGTTGCACGACGGTTAGAAACGAGATCGGGTTGTGAATTACTCATAAAAGGCTCTACCTGGATGGATTTAGAATTAGTATAGGACAAAACAATAAATAATGCTATGATTTCCTCATTAGTAAAATGGAAACATTCTTCAGAGCTTAAGTAAGGAAAAAAAATGAAATTTGTGATTTCAACGCAAGAATTGAACTTTTTAATCAACAAATGCCTAAACATTGTTTCGCAAAAGACCACCATTCCCATTCTTTCGAATTTTCTAATTGAAGCCAAGAAAGGAGAGCTTATTTTAACGGCTACAGATTTGACTGTCGGGATACGCTGCCATACTGAAGCCAAAATTCTTGAAGAAGGATCGACAGCACTGCCAGCAAAGCGTTTTGCGCAATTGATTCGTGAGTTAACAGCTCTTAATGTTGAGGTTTCTACCAGTGCTAATGAAATCACACAAATTTGTGCGGACAGCTCTCGCTTTAAACTGCATGGAATGAGTAAAAATGAATTTCCTACCTTGCCCCAGATGGAAGGCGCTGTCCAGTTTAAGGTGACTGAGAAAGAATTTAAAGATATGTTTTTTAGAACTGCTTTTGCTGTATCCCGCGATGATAACCGCTTTGCCTTGACAGGAGTCTTTATGCAGATTACGGAAGGAAAAGCGTTATTTGCAGGGACCGATGGTAAAAGGTTGTCACGCACGCAAATAGCCTTAGGCCTCGATGCCTCTTTCAATGGAAACTATATTATCCCCATTAAAGCGGTAGAAGAGATTCTCAAAAATCTTTCAGATGACAGCAGCTGTGAGGCCAAAATCTATCTGATGCATGATAAGATTGCTGTTGAAACAGCCAATACAATGCTGGTCACTAAATTGCTCTCGGGAGATTATCCAGATGTCAGCCGCGTCATCCCAACTCAATTGGATACAGTGCTAAGTTTGCATCGGGAAGAGCTGATGACCTTGCTTCGGCAAGTTTCTTTATTTACGGCTGATATGTCCCATTCTGTTCGTTTTACCTTTCATGAAGGAGAGCTGCGCCTGGCTGCCAACACGATGGAAATCGGAGAAGGCAAAGTCAGCATGCCCGTGAATTACTCAGGACCGCGCATGGAAATCGCTTTTAATCCGATTTACTTTCTGGATATTTTGCGCCATAGCAAAGGGGAAACCGTGACCATGGGTTTGACTGATCCTTTTAACCCTGGTGTCATTACAGATAAAGAAGGGGTGACCGCAATCACGCCTAATATCAGCCCTCTTTTTGTATTAATGCCGATGCGTTTAAACGAAGAATCCTAGCGTGTTTCTGCGTACGCTGCGGCTGCATCAGTTTCGTTCCTATCAAGAGGCATTTTTTGAATTTTGCCCCTCGCTTAATATACTTTGTGGACCCAATGCAGCCGGGAAAACCACGATTTTAGAAGCGATCCATCTTCTTATGACAGGGCGTTCTTTCCGAACGCCGCATCTGCAAGATTTGATTAAAGAAGGGGCCGCCTACTTTTCGGTGGAAGCGATTTTCATTAAACAAGGCGTGGAGCAATCCTTAAAGATCTTCTTTAATGGAACTGAGCGCCAAGTTATCTCGAATCACACCACCTATCGCTCATTTGCCAATCTGCTAGGAATTTTTCCAGGAGTCTGTATGACTCCTGAAGATTCAGCATTGGTGAAAGGGCCTCCGCTGACGCGGCGCAATTTTCTCGATCTGCAGTTAGCTCAGGGAGATCCTTTGTATGTCCACAAGTTGATGCGCTATAGTCGGGCCATGCGACAACGAAACTGTTTGTTGCGTAGTAAAAATTTTACGTCCCTGGAAAGTTGGGAGTATGAAATGGCGCAGGCGGCTTGTTATTTGACTCAAAAAAGAAGAACTGCCTGTGAAGCTTTGAGTCAAAATGGCAAGCAAATTTATGATCACTTAAGTACAATTCAAGAACTGTTTTCGATTTCTTATAAATCTACAGTTCCTTCCGAGATGACAAGTGAAGCCGTGAAAGAGTACTATGTAGAACAATTCCGCAAGCTGCGCCGCCGCGAAAGCGAACTTGGGTATACCCTTACCGGCCCTCATAAAGATGATTTAAGCCTTTTTTTAAACGAAAAAGAAGCGCGTTATTTTGCCAGCGAAGGACAGCAAAGAAGCTTTGTCGCGGCACTGAAGCTAGCCGAATGGGAACTTCTCAAGCAACTGACAGAAGAATCTCCTTTAATGCTAATCGATGATATAGGCATGAGCTGGGACGCTTTTCGCAAAGCAAACCTTATGCAGCATTTAAATGGATTGCAGCAGGTTTTTATTACTGCGCAAGATCTGGCTTTTGAATTCAATGCAAACGAAAAAAAAGTGATAGAGCTTGCTCTGACTATGTCTGGAGAGAAGCTCAACGCAAAGGATCAAAGTTAGGGTATGCTAATACCGTCTTTGTGATATTATAGGCCGCTTCTGCACACGCTAGAGCGAAATTTTAACGCAAAGAAAGCAGAGAACGTAAAGGCGCAAAGAGCAAAGTTTTTTCTTTGCATCCTCTTTGAGAAACTGTGTGTAACTTAATTGTAGCCTCGAAAAAACAATGCAATCCTGGCGCCTTCGCGTTCTTTGCGTTAAAAAATTTTCACAAAGTTGTGGAGTTACAGTCTTTTAAGAGGTGGTATCGGTAAGGAAGCAAAAAACTAAATTTTCCCTTTGCGTTAGATTTTTAAAAATAGTCTTCTAGGATGTGGTATCCAAATGAAGTGATACAGAAGCATTCTTTGCCATCGAAGGTGCCCGTCGCAATAATCCCTCCTTCCAGAAGATACTGGAATAGGAACATTTTTATGAGGTCCTTTTCTGCAGGCGAATAAGTCGGGAAGGTATAGCGCCATTTTTTACCTTTTAGGGTCAATGTCACCATTTCAGCACTGCCGACGGGTGCTATAAAGCCTTTAAGGAAGTCCTCGAAATTAATCCAACCATTTTTATAGACATTTTTCAAGGAGCGGAGAATTTCTCTGACATCTCGATCATAAAAAAGAGGTTGAGATTCATAAAAATGCACTAATGAAGATTGATAGACAATCAAAGCCTGTTGTTCCACATCTTTTTGCAACCATTCCGACGCATTTGGGTGTTGGATTAAGGCATCATTGCTTTCAGCGGATAAATCTAGATGAGCGAGTTGTTGTAAAAGCCGTGCAGTATAGGTGTCTGGATAGACTAAAGTAGAAATGTGGGGCAGAAGTTCAATAATTTTATCTTGGACTGAAGCAACGGGAATTGATTGCCTCCCAAGAAAGCGTGTCAGAATGGCCAAATCATGAACAAATCCAAATGGGGATGGATGGCGTTTCTGAATATTATCGACATTTGAAATGGATTGGGGTTGGGTGTTTTTGCGGAAACGCAGGATTTCAGCCCATTCATGGAATGGGATGAGATATTCTTTCCAACCATTTTCACTCAGTTCGTATTTTGAGCTGCACAGTAGATTGAATTCGAGAAGCATAAGACATTCTGCAAACTCTTTTTCGGAGAGCCGATATTTATCTTTGAGAACTGAGACTGGCAGAGAAAAATCGGCAGAAGCAAACACTTCTGTCGCAATAGAATATAAAAGCGGATCCTCAACCTCTAACTCGGTCACATATTTCTCAAAAGTTCGGGGTGTTAACAGGTGTCTGTCAATAATGGAATGGACAATATGAGAGGTTGTCTTAGAGATCATGTACCAGGAGGGTAGAATGTGGATAGGGACTTGATTGAGTAATCCCTGCAAAAACTCGATGGAGGGTTCAAAGGCAGAGCTAAAGCGCAGGATATGCAGTTCGAAATATTTACGTTTTTCCTTATTGATGATGATTTTCTTATCTTGAATTTGCAGAAGCTTTAATCTTGCGAATTTTTCCAAAGACAAGATCATTTCGTCTTCTTTGACATTTAATTCACTTTGCAGTTCCTGAAAAGAAATCGTTAAGGATCCGTCTAAAATAACCTCTAGGAGGGCGACTTCAAAAGTCGAAAAAGAGGCCATTTGTAGTCGATAATCTAGATCCTGTTCATAATTATAGTCAGCGAGATTAATTCTAGGTTTTTTAAGAGGGGGCTTTTCCATAGTTGATCTCAAAATAGTTGCATACTATCTGATTATTTAGAGATGAATGTAAATAAATCTACTCTAATTACAGAAGTTTTTAGTTTAATTAAATTAATTATATTTAAAGTAATTTTAGATTAGTTTTATATTTTAAACAACTTAAATTAAACAAAATGAGATTTAATAATAAGATGGTGTTTTCTATAATAATAAGAAGGGGGTTTGTAAAAAAAAATAAAAAGGTGGAATGATTTGCCTATATACAATGAAATTTAAGAATCAGGGTTTTCGAGTTCCATTGTGTATAAAGTGAAGAATCACGCATAATGCGGTTAGGCCTGCATAGATGTTTTTTTAAAATATGCCGAGCTTTAATCACAGAGAGTGTTTAAGTGGAGGATCCATGCCAGATATGCGTAAAAGAACTAAAGAAAAAGTGTCTGTTTCGACTGAGAAACCGTCGGAATTCGATACAAAGTATGAAAAATCAGTCGAAGAAATGGCTGATGCTGTCATTGATAGTTTAAAGGTCGACTATCAGAGTGATCTGGAACCTTTTGAAAGATATGCTGAAAGGGTTAAGGCTAAAATTCACTCTAATGTAGATAATTTCCGCGAAAGGCTTAGCAAGGGGTATAAAGCCATCCTCGAAGAAATTGAAAAAAATCAAAAAGAATTCCCTCCAAACCAAAGTTCTATCAAGCCTTAGAGAGGAAAAAATTGCATATGGATAAGATGGAAGAATTCCATATTCCAAAAGATGCCTTGAAAAAGTTGAAAAATACCGAATATCTCCGCAAGGAACTCTCTGAAGGTAAATCCCTTAAGGAAATTATCGGGTATTCGGAAAGCGTTATGGAAAAATTTTATGCTGCCGCCTACCGTCTTTTTCAAATGAAAGAGTACACAAAGTCTGCCGATGCTTTTCTGTTTCTAACAACGCTAGATCCTTATGTGTACAATTTCTGGCTAGGATTAGGGATGTCTGAGCAATTGAAAGAAGATTATGAAAATGCGCTTGTTGCCTATAGCATGGCCATTTTATTAGATGCACATAATCCTCTGCCGCATTTTCATTCAGCAACATGTTATCAGAAGACAGATAATGTCCAGGATACGCGCGCTTCACTAGAGTTAGCGATTGAGTATGCAGGTGATCAAGCTGAGTTCATGGAGATTAAAAAAAAATCCCAGGAGATTCTCTGGCGACTCAATCAGTGAATGAGTCCTCTTTTTGAATTTAATCGCGTATAACGCAGCGCAGCCACACCGACGAATAAAAGATCTGCCGTGATAAACACATAATAGTAAAGATTCCCTCCAGAACCAAAGCCATAGCTATGTAAACCTGTTCCCAAGATGTAATTGACCCCATACCAGGTGAAAATGATCGATTGCATCCCCACTATCGAGCCGATTGCCAGTCCAAATCCATGAATGTGGTGGAAACGGTAAAGGTGAATCCAGAAAATATAGACACATCCAGAAATAAAGGCCCATGACTCTTTGGGATCCCAGTCCCAAAAGCGTCCCCAGCTTTCAGCTGCCCAAACGCCCCCAAGAAGGGTTCCAGGTATCAATAGAGCAGTCCCTAGATACATCGTTTGCAGAATTAGAGGCTCCAGTTTGTGCGTCCAGGCACGCGCATTTGTATGCAAGGTATAAGCGAAAAGGGATAGATGGCTTAGAAGACCTGAAAATAAGAAAAATCCATAGCTTCCGACAATCATCAGGACATGGATAATGAGCCAATATTGGGAATCGAGTACAGCCTGAACATTTTCTAAGCTGCTATTCATGCGACTTAAATAAACCACCACTAAAAGCAGCACGGCCACTGTACAAGATCCTATCATAATGAAGGCATTACGAAAAATTATTCTAAATAAAAAACTCCCAAAGACTGTAATCCAAGGCACATAAATGACAGTTTCAAACATATTGGAAACAGGTGGTCTTTGTAGAATGTAACATCTTAATCCTAAAAGCACTGTATGGCATATAAAGGCTAAGGCAATTAAACTAAAAGCACAGTTGAATAAGAGTGGTTTTGGAAAAAAATGGGCCATGCTGAAAGCAAAAATTGTAAAGCCATAAAGTACAAGAGTGACTTCTAGGAGGGGAAAGCTGTAGTAGAAAACTTCGGCTTGCAAACGCATTTTTGAGGGGTAAATAAGTTGTTGTTTGATGCTTTTTTGGTAGGGTGTATTTGCAATCTGTGCGTAGCCTTTGTTTAAGTATGCTGCCAAGTTTGCTAGATCTTGATCGAGGTAAGCCTGCTGAATTTGGGTAAAGAGCAGATCGGGATAAAGCGTAAAATTGGAAATCCATTTTAGATCCCCTGACTTTGCATCGAATTCTTTTAAGGCTAAGGCTGAGAGGGAGACCCAAGTGCCTTTAGGAATTTTTAGAGGAAGCATCTGGAATGCGCTGCTTAGACCGAGTAGTCGTTTTTGCACCGGAAATCTTTCTTCTATCAGGGAGGCAATCTCAACTGAGCTAAATCCCTGCTGCTTTAACGCGAGCACGGAGGTAGCAAAAGTGTTATTGTCTTTTGAAACCTCGTGAGTCAACTGCGAGAATCGTTCTAAACGGTTCAGCAATGCCGTGCGTTCGGCATCCAATCTTTCATCAGAAAGTGACTTTGGATTTTCCTGCAAGGCGTGTTGCACTTCTTGATAGCTAAACGCATCTTCTTTAGGATTAAGACCCAATTCCAGTTTTAGAGGCGCGTAACCCAAACTAAAAAGAGGTTGGGTGGTAAAGACTGTTGGTCCCTGAAAATGCATTTTTAGTAACAATTCTTCCGGGGTGGAGAATGGCAGGGAACTGGGCATTTTCTGCTTATGTGTGAGTTCATAAAAAGTTAGTGCGGCATAAGCCTTTAAAGGGCGAAAACGTCCCTGGTATAAGACTGGGAGTTCTTCAAGATGAACAATTTCTGAATTATGAAACTCTCCTTTTAACTCATATACAGATAAGAAAAAGAGAAGCAAAAAAATAAATTTCGGCAAAACAGCACCTCTTAAGTCGCTAGAGTTTAGTTAAACAGGGAAAACCACAGACATAGGCCCTCGATTTTATGGTTCCCCTTGTTCAAGGAATGAAAGTCTAGAGTTTTTCTTCGCAAAAAAAACATCCGTACCCCGTAGTTCTCCCATAGTTCTCCTTGTTCAAGAAGTGAAATTAGTCCAAACTTCAGATTCTTATAAAGAAAAAAAAGTAAAGAAGTGTATACGGAATTTGAATTCCCACAACATAGAGGTAACTGTGTCTTCCATTGATCCTACAGCTGTTTCGGAAAGCAGCAAAAAAAACTTGCGTCAGGTCAAGAAAATTCTTCTTCCAAAAATGGCTGACAATTTGTGCACATTATTGCAAAAAAAGAAAAAAAATATAGGGCAGAAAACGGGGGGTAAGAAAGAGATGCCAGACAAAGTTTTGGAATGAAGTTTGGCATATATTTTCCTTCAGTAAAAAGCAGCGCTGTGATAAAGAAATGAGGGTATATTTCTATGGCCTCAGTAAGGAATCTATGGTCAAATTCAAATCAATTCTTTGGGTGCTTCTGCTCAGCCTGCTTTTTTGTTCAATTGCTAGTGCAAATGAAGAAAATGCTGCCTGGATTTTTCTTAGAGGACATCTAGATAAAGATGTGTTGACTCAAAGAAAAACGGCTCTTGATAAGGGAGTGGCGGAAGGGCAAACAGCTTTTGTGATTGTAATTGATTCTTCTTCAGGGGATCTCCTTGAGGCTTTTGATTTAGCTAAAAAAATGTATGAACTAAAAGCGGAAAAACATGCTTCTTACACGATCTACATCGAAAATAGTGCTTTAGGCCCCGCTGCCATTTTTCCTTTTTTAGCTGATGCCCTTTATTGTTCTTTTTTAACTTCTTGGGGGGACATAGCCTTGGGAGAAGAATTGGTTATTCCCAAAAATATTCTCAGAAACCGCATCGCAAGTTTAATTTTCCCTGATAATCCAAAAGCGTCCCTCTTAAAAATCTTGGCTTTTGGGATGTCTGATCCAGCGATGCAAATTGTGGATCAAGGAACTTGGAAATTAGCTCAGGATGCCCAAGAAGACAAATATATTCCGATTACTTCACCGGGTGAAGCCCTCGTTGTGAATCAGAATCAATTGCAAGAACTAGGATTGATAAAAAAAGTTCTTTCGTTCGATGCCTTTCAAGCGGAGAAAGGAGTCAAGCAATCAGCTTTGCCAACTCCTGCCGTGTTTGGGGAACCTTCGTTGCAAATTTCCTCGCTTTCTCTGGTCGAAAGCCTTAAAAAGCACATCCAGATCAATCCTGACGGTCCGAATCAGATCGGTATGATTACGATTGATGATCGTTCGAATGGAATTAATCAATCGACGTGGATTTATGTAAAGAATGCACTCGAACATTACAAAAAAACAAAGCCGGCCTTTATTATTTTAGAGCTCAATACACCCGGAGGAGAAGTTTTTGCAGCGCAGAAAATTTCCGATGCTCTGAAAGAAATGGACACACAGTTTAATATTCCAATTGTGGCTTATATCAACAACTGGGCTATTTCAGCTGGAGCAATGTTAGCCTATTCCTGCCGGTATATTACCGTGGTTAAGGATGGAAGCATGGGGGCTGCTGAACCCGTCATTGCTTCAGAAAGCGGAAAGTTGGAAAGTGCTTCAGAAAAAGTCAATTCGGCATTACGCGCCGACTTCGCAAACCGCGCACGCTTTTTTGACCGGAACCCCTATATTGCCGAAGCAATGGTCGATAAGGACATCATCCTCGTCTTGCGGCATGGTAAAATTTTAAAATTGGATCAGGAAAGTCAAATCCGTTCAACTGGAAGCAATCCAGATATTGTTATTAGTCCCAAAGGTAAGCTTTTGACGTTAAATTCGAATGAATTAATCGAATATGGAGTGGCCGATTTGCAGTTAATGCCCCAGAAGCTTCCTGTGATTAGTGAAGAAGAAGTGAGCAGCGGGACGTGGCCAGCTTCCAAAATGCTCTTGTTTCAGTATCCTTTTTTCTCATCGATCCCGCAGGCATCGGTGCACCAATATCTCATGGATTGGAAGACGCAATTTTTGGTTTTTTTAAGCAATCCAGTGGTCTCTTCCGTTCTTTTTCTGGGCCTTTTGATGGGGGCGTATATGGAATTCAGCACCCCTGGTTTCGGCCTGCCAGGATCTGTTTCCCTGATTTGCCTATTTTTAATTATTTTATCGAGCTTTGCCTTGGAAATTGCAAGTTGGCTTGAATTGATTCTTTTAGTGGCAGGGATTTCCATTATTGGCGTAGATTTATTCGTCTTGCCTACCTTTGGATTGATCGGTTTTTTTGGGGTGATCTTGTTCATTGTAGGACTATTTGGCCTAATGCTGCCCGGTGCAGGCACGGTGGATTTTGAATTCGATACAGGGACCTTCAATGCTGCAGGCGAAGCCTTTATGAATCGCTTGGCATGGTTATCTGGCACGCTGGTGTTGAGTTTGGGCTTGATGGCGCTTTTAGCTAGATATGTGACCCCTAGATTTTCTGCCTTTAATCGATTTGTCTTGCAGGGCAATGAACAGAATGCTTCAGAAGGTTACCAGGCAGGGTTGGATCCCAAATTATTGCCGCAGCCAGGAACCCAGGGAAAAGCCGCGACAACTTTAAGGCCAAGCGGGAAAATTCTGATCGATAATCAATACTATGATGCCATCTCCAGCGGTTCTTTTATTGAAAAAGAATCTCCTATTAAAGTGATAGGCTTTGACGGAAGTGCTCTCATGGTTGAAGAAGTGAGGAAAGTGTGACACTAATGCCTGTATTAATTTTATTGACCGGTTTGCTCTTAATTTGGGTGGAATTCTATCTTCCAGGAGCAATTATGGGAGTCTTGGGGGCCATCGCTGTATGCCTCAGCATTGTCCTTTTTGCCTCCCAAGCAGAATCGGCTTGGGAAACGCTGCTCTTTTTTTTAGTTGCGGCAGCACTAGTCGTTGGATTATGTAAATATATGCTATGGAAAATTCCCCGCAGCAGGGGCAGTTCAAGCATCTATTCCAGTACAGATCAAACAGGTTATCAAGCCTCGAACTTTGACGCAGCGGCCATTGGTAAGACCGCCATTGTTTTTACTGATTTAAAACCAGGCGGATTGATTCTTTTTCAAGGAAAACGGCTGGCAGCTATTTCCCAAAGTGGCTATCTGATCAAAGGGACAGACGTTTTAATTATTGGAGGTGAGGGGGAGAGTTTAATTGTGAAAGCTGCCAACCCAACTCCGCCAAAAACAAATACTTATGAGGAAACATAACATGGCTTATTCCCCTTTACTTGCTGAATTCAGCATTGAGATCTATGTTCTTTTGATTTTTCTGGGCTTTGTGGCTCTCATTATCTTAAGTATTGTCGGAAAATTTATCAGCCTATGGTTTCAGGCTTTTGTCTCAGGAACGCCAATTGGGCTGATGAATATCATTGGCATGAGCCTGCGAAAAATTCCTCCAAAGCTGATTGTAAATGCACGTATCAGTGCCTATAAGGCAGGTTTAAAAGATATTTCGGTATCAGATTTAGAGACGCACTTTATGGCAGGTGGACATGTGATGGAAGTTGTCCAAGCCATGATTGCAGCCGATAAGGCGAATTTAGATCTAGATTGGCGCCGTGCGACGGCGATTGACCTGGCTGGCCGAGATCTTAAAGCAGCGGTCCAGACATCTGTCAACCCTAAAGTTATCGATTGTCCTAGCCCAGGTGGTTATAGTGTAGGGGTCGCCAAGGACGGGATTCAAATTAAGGTGCGCGCGCGCGTGACAGTCCGTACGAATATTGCTCAGTTGGTAGGTGGAGCAACCGAGGAAACGATTATTGCACGTGTTGGGGAGGGGATTGTGAGTGCTATTGGGGGGTCAGATACCCATCTGCAAGTCCTTGAGTCTCCGCAACGCATTTCGAAAGTTGTGCTGGAAAAAGGACTAGACTCTTCCACCGCCTTTTTGATCTTATCCATTGATATCGTGGAAATGGACTTAGGAGAAAATATCGGAGCTAAACTACGAGCCGCCAAGGCTCAAGCCGACATGCAAATTGCCCAAGCGGAAGCTGAAAAACGACGTGCAATGGCAGTCGCATACGAACAAGAAAACATTGCTAAAATCAAAGAAATGGAGGCCAAATTAGTTGAAGCCAAAGCCGCTGTGCCGCTAGCCATGGCCAAAGCCTTTGAGAAAGGCAATCTGGGGATTATGGATTATCAAAGAATCCAAAATATTCAGGCCGATACAGATATGCGGACTTCGATTGCACAGCCGGAAGAAAAAGATAAAAATATTGGCGGCAGATGAGTTTCATTGAATTTCTTGGATTTATTATTTCGATCTTTGCCATGGTTTTTCTATTTATTAGGAAAACCATGGAAAATCGTAGGCGCCGGCTCCATCCAGAAGAATTTGAGCAAGAGCATGAAGAAGAAGAACGCGCTGTGGAAGAGCTGCTCGCTTCTTTGAACATTCACTTAGAACCACAGCCTCAACATAAAAGCCCTTCTCCTCCACAAGCAAAGCTTTCTCCAACCAAAATGCAAAAAATAAAAGAAACTACACAAGCCGTGACTCCCAGCAATAAATTTACTTTTCAGTTGCATGAGTATCATTCGATTCAGAAAAGAAGCTCCTCGCGTGGATATCGCTTGATACATCAGGTAGGATCGCCCCAAGATATCATCGTTTTTCATGAAATTTTAGGCCCGCCAAAAGGGCTTAAGCCATAAGTTTATTCATGCCTGCATCAGAAAATTACCTTCAATTAAAGGCGCATGTAAAAGCGTTAAGTCAACAATATGGACGTCAAGTGGATGACATAAAAATCATTGCTGTGACCAAAAATCATTCCTGGGAAACGATCGCCCCCGTTTATCTCTCCGGCTGTACAGATTTTGGCGAAAATAGAGTCCAGGAAGCACTTGCCAAACAGCAATTGGCTCCTCACGATATCCATTGGCATTTAATTGGGACATTACAAGCCAACAAAATCGGTAAGGTGTTAGGGAAGTTTTCCCTTATTCATTCTATTGATTCCCTGATGCTTGCCGAAAAACTATCTCGCAAAAGTCTAGAAGCAGGCCTTAAAACGTCCATCCTTTTGCAAGTAAATACCTCAGGAGAAGCGACCAAACATGGATGGACCCTCGAAGCTTGTAGAAGAGATTATGAAAAAATGCTAGCTTTTTCGGGGATTTCCATCGAAGGTTTAATGACCATGGCCTCTGACACACACGACGAAAAAACCGTACGCATGTGCTTTAGCAATTTACGCCATCTGCAGGAAACCCTTGCACAAGAAGGGGGGCGGCTACTGCCGCAACTTTCGATGGGGATGTCTAATGACTATCCATGGGCAATTGCTGAAGGTGCGACCATGCTTCGCATCGGCACTTCTATTTTTGGGCAAAGAGATTTTTGACAGATAATAGAGATTGTCTTATAAAGTTCCTAAAAGTTCAAGATTTAACAATTTATCCAAAAGGATCGCAAGGCTATGGCGCAGAAAAAAAACTACGGTGTCAATCTACTTTTCGCGATAGCATTCATCGGCGGCTTGGCAGGGGGATATCTAAACTTGCCTTGGCTGGATCAAATTGCCTCAATTGTTTCCCAAATATTTATCAATCTTCTTAAGCTCGTCAGTTTGCCGATTATTTTTTTATCGATTGTGGCAACAGCTTCAGGCATGAAAAGTGCTAGCGATGTACGCTTTATGGGATTCAAAGTTTTAAAATATACTCTTCTTACCACCATCCTTGCAGCCACAGTCGCCCTCATCCTTTTTGTCATTATCGATCCTTCAAGTTCGCAAGTATCCATGCAAATTGGAGATGCAGCTGCTAAGACCAACCAAAAAGGGTACTTAACCTATCTCATTAAAGCCATTCCTAGTAATATTGTGCAGCCCTTCAGCGAAAATAATGTGATCGGGGTCCTTTTTTTGGCAATGCTATTAAGCTTGGCGACACTCAGCTTACCCAATGATAAAAAAGAACTGCTGCATTCATTTTTTTCCGGGCTTTATGCGGCGATTATGAAAATCACGACATGGATCGTCTATCTTATGCCGCTAGCGATTTGGGCCTTCATTACCCTCTTCGTACGAGACATGCGCGATGGTTTAGAAATCAAAAGCTTGGCACTTTACCTATCGTGCGTGGTCATTGCGAATTTAGTCCAAGCCTTAATTGTGCTGCCTATTTTCTTGAAAATGAAGAAGATTCCCCCTTTAAAGACAGCGAGAGGAATGTTTCCTGCTCTATCATTAGCTTTCTTTACGAAATCCTCAAGTGCAGCCCTCCCACTTGCAGTCAAATGTGCCGAGGAAAGATTGAAGATTTCGCGTGAAGTGGCGGGCTTTAGTTTTCCATTGTGCACAACCATTAATATGAATGGCTGCGCGGCCTTTATCTTAACAACAGTTTTGTTTGTTTCCATGAATGCGGGAATCAGCTTTTCTCCCATTGAAATGATTTCTTGGATTTTTATCGCCACCATTGCAGCCGTCGGCAATGCAGGCGTCCCCATGGGATGCTACTTTCTCGCCAGCGCTTTTTTAGCGGCCATGAATGTGCCGTTGAATATTTTGGGAGTGATTCTACCGTTCTATACACTTATTGATATGTTGGAAACCTCGATTAACGTCTGGTCTGACTCTTGCGTGACAGCTGTTGTCTTCCAAGAGGTGTCGGGAAAAATTGTCCAAGCAAATGCTGAGGCCAATGCGCCTTTCCCCACTAATCTCGTCCAGGGTTAAAAATTACCTCAGGGCTTGCTGTTCGAATTAATCGGGATTTAGTTCTCTGTGAAATAATTTTGCTTTCTCATGCTGGTTTGTTTCGAGATAATAAGTCATGTAATGTTTATCGGGTTTTCCTTTAAATGCTTCTGGGAAAACATTTTTTACTAATTCGGCTTTAAGATCCTCTTTACTCTCGATCAGAGTTTGATAAAAATCATTGAAACAAGCGTTCCAAATTGATGCTGATTTAAAATACGACAAAAGAGAGAGAACAACATCATAGTGTTTCTTTTGTGTGAGATCGATAATTAATAGAACTAATTCTATTTGAACTTCATGGTCCTTGGTGCCTATAAATTTCATTAAAGAAATTTTAATGCTACCTTCAAAAAAATATTTTTTCATAATATCTAATGCTAAAAAACTTCTATTATTGACCCCGCACATTTTTGGCAGAAGTGCCTCAGCTTCATCTATAAACCCTCGTTCATAATATTCCCATCCTAATTCCAGATATGAATTCTCTTTATCTAATTCATATAAATTACTATTTTCTATATTTTCTTGTACTTTTTTCAATGAACCCATGCCCATCCGACTTAAATAAATGAAAGGCGAAGGTGAGTTCAAACAAATAAAAGGGGAATAGAATCCGCCCATACCCTTACTGATCATTTTTTTTAAATCAAGGACGATTGCTTTTACAGTAAGTTTGACATTATCCTGAACATCCACAGCATACGGATAATATTTTAAAAAACCTCGTCAAATCAACGGGCCTTCTAACAGTATTTTCCATCGTTTACAAACAGAACTTGACTGTCCGAGGCTAGGTATAGTGGAATAGAAAAAAAATCGATTTGTGACAGCATCATTTAAGTCATAAAATGAGGGGGCTGTGAAAGCATTCATCTAAACTCCAAGGTGAAATTTCTCAAAAGATAAGGTATTGTATCAAATAGAACGCAATAAAAAGGTTGTCTCCCGATAGGCGTGGGCAAGTCTGATCGACTAAAGTTAAAAAAATGAATTAAAGATTGTTATGGTTCATCTTAGAGTTTCATCCGTTGATGAAATTCTATTCAAAGATCTCAGTTAATAAATAATTCACATTGTATTTTTCTGAAAAAATATTCATATTGCAGTTGCTTGATAATTTTTTACTCTTAAATAGGATTTTTATGGAACCTCCAAAGATATATTATTCAACTGAAAATTTACAGGGAATGTTATTTGAAATAAAAAAAAATGTGGGATTTCAACTATCGAAGCCAGAGATGCAGAGTTTTTTGCGAATTGAAACTCTATCTATTTCTAAAATTTGCTCAGCTGTTTCTAAAGTTTTTGTATTTTTCCTAAATGGATTTCCGATAAATAGAAAAATAAAATTAGGTACTGTAACAGTTGGGTTTATATGTGCTGGTAAGCAAGCTACAGCCTTAATCATTAATCAATTAAATTATCTAAAAATCTGTTTATTTAAAGATCAAGCTAATTCCTGTTGTGAGTTAAAGTATGATACAGGACAGTTGTCAACTTTTTCTGACAGAAGTAACAATCTGTTTGCAAATCTCCCGCAAATTCTTGAAAAAAAAATGCGAGAAGAAGCCGCGATACGCTTAAAGAGAAAGGATCACAACTGCAGGTGCTCAATTGCAAAAGAATTACCTGTGGAGTTAATTTGTAAAAATGTGTATAGAGTTTATTCAGCACTTTCATTGGGACTAGCAACTAGTCTAACGGAAAAAATTCTGCAAAAGACTTCTTTTAATCCTATAATTCGCTTTACAGTTGTTCCAAAAGCACTGCCCAGCATAGATGTTTATGTCAAATGCAATGAAGACTTTAACACGAGAGGGCTCCTGAAGGTCAGATATGCAGTGCGTTTGGTTTTTACTGATTTAGCCACGACTCCCAAACTTAAATATATTGATGAAGTTTGCCACTCCATGAAAATAAAAACTGTAGACTCTAGTTTTAGGGCTGAACGGTTTGGAATTTGGGCTAATGAATTCAAAGGGATTCCCCATGTGATTCCGGTTGATCATTTTAAAACTGTCAGTGAAAGAGGGTGTAAAAAAATCGAAACATTCTCGCCAAAATATACAGGTGATTCTGGTTCTGTTTTTGGAAAGCATAGGTCGGCAATAATGTCGGAGAAGTCTCTCTTGAAGTTTTTACATTGGACAAGTGAAGCTTTAAGCGAACTTCATTATCCACAGCAAGGTAGGCCAGGGTATGTCCATAAAGATATTAAGCCTGAAAATATTGTTATTGAATACGAAAAAAAAGGCTATGAAGTAGAAGAAGAAGAAATCGAAGAAGTCGAAATCAAGGATCTTGCGCTTATTGATTTTGAAACTTGTGCGGCTATCAATAATTTAGAGCATTTATCTAGATTTGAAGGCAGTCAAAATTATATTTCCCCTGAATTAATCCTATATCATTTTCCGCATGATTTCATGGAACTCAGAAAGGTATTGCAGGAAGTCCCAACTTTGGGTCCTAAGATGGATACTTGGGCTCTTGGATTGATGTTGCACCAACATAAAACCTCAAGGTTTTTGAATGTGTGTAAAAACCTTGGAGCGCTTATAAGGGGGGATCATGAAGTCTATCGCTTAACTTCAAAGATGAATCGATGTCAATCTGAAATTCAGAAAAGTAAAATTGCATTAAAAATAGAGGCTCTGCAAAAACGTTTAAAGGAAAAAATTATACTTTGTGAAAATCGGTTGATCGCTTTACATCAAACTCCTTGCCCAAGCAGTGGCGAATTAGATCAAATGCTATGGGGCTTACTTAGAGTTTCACCAGAGGAAAGAATCAGTTCAAAACAGCTCTATGAAATAACAAGTGGTATTATGCGAAAACGTGAAGAAAAAGAAGAGCCATTAGGTTTGGAAGAGGAACCGGAAATTCCACAAGAATGACAAATTATGTGGAAACCGCTAGACGCGTTCTTATTATTTTCAAATGAGCGACAGCTTACAAATAAACCCTTGTATAATCTACTTGTCTTAAAAATAGTTGATTTTTTGAGCAATTTTATGCAAGGGATCATTTTATGCAAGGGATCTAGGAAATTCAATTCTCATTGAGCCTGCAGTCATTTGTTCCTTACCAAACCACTCACTTACATTCTTTTTCTTTGGTAAAATGACCTTAAAAGTCCTGAATGCAGAACCCTCTCTCACATCGGGCGCTAATGATAACTCCAAGATGAAAATTCCTCAAAAGATTTGGTATTGTATCAATAGAATGCAATAAAAAGGTTGTCGTCCGATAGGTTTGGGCAAGTCTGATCTACTAAAGACAAACAGAGGGGGGACAAAAAAGACTAAAATTTGCAAATTTCGCCTGATTTATGGATAAGGAGTGACAGCAATAATATACAAAAATCCTCTTTCAGGACCATAACACCAAAAAACACGGTAGGCTCCTGGTGTTTTATTTTGAGCATAAGACTCAAAAACTTCTGCCCCAAAAGGGGAGCTGATAGCATCATATTTATGGGTATGTAAGGATGGATGTCGCAAATTAACTTGCATCAATCCCAGAGTTTTGGCTACAGCTTTATACTGAGCTACTTTTTCCTTGCGACTCTCTAATTCTAAAAATTGTAATTTTGCTTCAGAGTATTTGAGCTTAAATTTCATCATCATTCAAAAATTTGGAAAAGTCACGATCTAGTTCACTTATTCTTCCGGCTTTAATATCCTCTAGACCTTTTTTTACGGAGGCAATTTTCTCGGCTGAAATTTCAACTAGCGGTTCTAAAATTATTTTGTTCCCCTCTTGATAAGCTCTATATGAACTTACTTCTAAATCTTTAGGTAGAAATTGTGTTAAGCAAACACGATTACGCGTATCTAATGGAAGTCTAACGGGTTTTGTATGGACTTGTTTTCTCATAACCCATATGAAATCTTTACTGAGCATTCTTTTCGTTTTCCAAAGTGGCCAAATCACGCCAAGTCATTTTTCTAACCATCGTGTCCTCATCGTCTGTTGGCTCAAATTTAACATAAAAGTTGCGTGTATCATGTGACCAGGCAGCAATGGTTTTTTTCTGAACCAGATAATCGTAATATTCACCAAACTTAAGAACTGGATCCATTTCCGTTGGTTGTTGAATGTGAAAAACTGATTTTTGATCATAGATAATTCTTGCGAGATGCTCTTGTTTCAAGATTTTTATTAAATGATTAAAGTACTCTGGTTTAGAAAATTTAGGGTCTGGTTCAGGAAATGTAAGTTCGTTCATATAGTTATTGATTTCTAAAAGTTTCTCCTTTGTAAGGGCTGGAGTTGTGTACAGTGTGTCTTCTTTTTTAAGTGACTCTTTTGTCGGATAAACATGGTATTCGCCCATAAATCCAGTAGGTCGGTAGCCTGCGATATCACCATTTAAAACCATATAATTCAAAGTGGCTTCAGTTTCTTTTATAGATTCTATATTTGTTTCTAGGTGGGGAAAACCATTCTCATTTCCGCCAATTTCTTTTTGTTTAGCCTCGTCATTGAGAAAAGCCTGAATTTTAGGTGCAAATTCCTTAAGGCTTTGGATATCCCCGACAGGAGTCCCCACTGTGTTGAGAATGACAGAATAGTCGTTGTCTGTAAGCGCGCTGGAATTAGAGAATTTTTTTTGAAGACCTTCGTTTTTGTGTTTATTTAGGTTTCCTCTGCACTTGTCAAAAATAGCTCTACATTTTTCTGCCTTCTTTGGATCGGCTGCTTCTATTCTGGATAGGATTTTCTCTAAATTTGCGACATTTACTTTAATCTGAGCCGCATCCCCTTCAAATAAAACGCTTTTTTTATCTGTTATAAATCTATCTAGTTTTTTTACAACATGTTCCATATTTGTACGTTCTATTTTAACGCCTAACTTAGAAAGTATTGTTTTAATTTGCTCCCAAACTCTTCCTCCCTGTTTGGAGGCTCTTAAGCGAGTAGAAATTGTAGGCAAATGCAGATCTTGAGTCACACTAGCTAATCTGGCTGGAAGCGTTTGATCTTGTCCTCCAAGTAAACTTGCTCTAGTCATACATCCTCACATCTAATAGGTTTATATTAATTAGAGTTAATTATAACATTTATAAAATATAATAGTGAAAATGAAATAAGCAGCAGAAAAAACAATCGCTAGAAGACTTTTACCTTAATTGGAAAAATTCCGCCTCTTCAAGTTGTTTGGAAATAAAAACAGACCACACTTTAGCTGGCATCCCTTTCCCCACTTGCTTTATTCTTTTTCTTTGGTAAAATGACCTTAAAAGTCCTGATTGCAGAACCCTCTCTCTCATCGGGCGCTAATGATAACTCCAAGGTTTATAGTGGAAAAAAATCAATACAACTTCTTTCCCTCTAATCAAGAAGAGCTGATTGCACAGCTGGGTAAAGATCTGCTGCTCAAGTTGATTACGCAAATGCTTAGCATTCGCAACTTCGAAATTCGCGCAGAATCTGCTTATCAGCAGGGGAAGATCGGCGGTTTTTTTCATTCGTATATGGGTCAAGAAGCAATCCAAGTGGCTGCTGTAGAAGCTTTAGGACAAGAGAACTGGTATATCACTTCTTATCGATGCCATGCCTTAGCGCTTTTGTTGGGAGCGACCCAGGAAGAAGTCATGGCTGAATTATATGGAAAAGCAACGGGCAATGCACGCGGTCGCGGCGGATCAATGCACCTGTATGCCAAAAGATTGTTGGGGGGCTTTGGAATTGTGGCCGGGCAAGTTCCGATTGCCGTTGGAGCAGCTTTTCAAATTAAATATAAGGACATTAAGAATGAAGTGGCCATTTGTTTTTTAGGGGATGGGGCAGTCGCTCAAGGAGCTGTGCATGAATCTCTTAACTTGGCTTCATTATGGAATCTTCCCTGTATTTTTGTGATTGAAAATAATCAATGGGGGATGGGCACAGCGGTGCAAAGAGCCCTTTGTTTTAACAAATTGGCTGAGAATATTGCTCCGACATATAATATGAAGGGGTATACGTTTGATGGTATGGATTTCTTCAACTGCTACGCGGGCTTTTCCCACGTTTATCAGGAAGTTTTAAAAACCAATCGTCCCGTGATTATTGAAGTTTTAACTGAGCGCTTTAGAGGGCACTCTATTTCTGATCCCGGACTTTACCGAACGAAAGAAGCCCTGCAGAAGTCGATGCAGAAAGATCCCATTTTGCGTATGCAGCACATATTGGAAGAGCATCACATCCTGGATGCTGAAACATACAAGAAAATCGATAAAGAATGTCGTGAAAAAACATTGGCTGCCATGAAATATGCTGACGAAAGCCCTTGGCCGAATCCACTAACGATCGAAGAAGATGTTTTTGCTCCCAATTGAAGTCCACTTACTGACAAAAGATAGAGGAAATTTGTATAATGGGTCTTCCCGAAATGCAAGTAGTAGAAATGAGAGAGGCTTTACGCCAAGCTCTTGATGAAGAAATGACGCGCGATCCCAATGTTTTTGTGATGGGAGAAGAGGTTGCGGAATATAATGGAGCTTACAAGGTCACCAAAGGTCTTTTAGATAAATGGGGACCAAAACGCATTATTGATACCCCTATCTCAGAATTAGGCTTTGTGGGACTTGGCGTGGGGGCTGCCATGACTGGATTGCGCCCTGTCATTGAATTCATGAGCTTTAACTTTTCCTTTGTGGCGGCAGATCAAATTATTTCCAATGCTATAAAAATGTACTACATGTCTGGAAATCGCTTTAGTGTTCCCATTGTATTTCGAGGCCCGAATGGAGCTGCCGCTCAAGTTTCTTCCCAACATTCTCACTGTGTTGAAGCGATTTATGGCAATTTCCCAGGGCTGATTATTATTGCACCCAGCAATCCGTATGATGCCAAGGGCTTGCTCAAATCAGCCATCCGCAACAACAATCCAGTTCTCTTTTTAGAAAGCGAGCTTGACTATGGGGATAAAATGGAGATCCCGGTAGCCGAATATCTAGTTCCCATTGGAAAAGGGAGAATTGACCGGCCGGGGAAAGATTTAACTATTGTATCTCATAGCCATTCCGTGAAGCTTTGTCGGCAAGCTGTGCAGGAATTAGCGAAGAAAGGCATTGAGGCGGAATTGATCGACTTGCGAACCATTAAACCGCTTGATATTGCTTTAATTGCCGAGTCTGTCAAAAAAACCGGACATTGCGTTTTAGTCGAAGAAGGACATATTTTCACAGGAATTGCGGCGGAGGTTGGATTTCAAATCATGGAACATTGCTTTGACTACCTCGACGCTCCCATTGAACGTGTGTGTCAAAAAGAAACACCAATGCCCTATTCCAAAGTTTTAGAGAAGGCAACTCTTCCTTCAGTAGAAAGAATTTTAGCAGCCTCTTACAAAGTGATGAATCTTTAAATATGAGTCAATTATGCCTTTTACTTTAACTATGCCTAAACTTTCTCCTACTATGGAAGAAGGAACTATTGTGAAATGGCATAAGAAAACGGGAGATCAAGTTCAAGCCAACGATCTTTTAATTGAAGTCGCTACAGATAAAGCGACCGTAGAATATTCTGCTTTAGACGAAGGATGGTTGAGAAAAATCTTGGTCAATGAAGGAGAATCTGCCCAAATCAATCAAGCGATTGCCATCCTCACGGAAAAAGCAGACGAAAGCATCGAAGGCTATGAACCGGAAGGCATCCTAAAGCCCGCATTGGAAAAAGCTGTTCCACAGCCGGAAAAAACTTCGGAAGCGGCAGGACCCGCCACAACTGTTTCAGCGGGGACCGTGCGTCAACCCACCTTTAGTCCTGAGCCTCCTTTAACAAACTATACCTTTGAAAAACCTATCGAAGAATCTGTGACAAAAGTTTTAGCTTCTCCTTTAGCACGTAAACTGGCTAAAGAAAAAGGTTTGGATTTAACGACTGTTAAGGGCAGCGGCCCCAATCAACGCATTATGAGTAAAGATCTGGAAAGAGCGCAGCCCTCCGGCGTCGCAGCTTTTGGCCGGCGTCCACGTCCCGACGAAATTCCAGGCTCATACAAAGAAGAAACTTTAACTCCCATGCGCAAAATTATCGCGCAAAGACTTCAGGACTCAAAAGCTTTTATTCCTCATTTCTATGTGGAACAAACGATTAATGCTACCCCTTTAGATCAAATGCGCGAGCAACTCAGGAATATTGATGTAAAAGTTTCTTTTAATGATTTTGTGATTAAAGCTTGTGCCCTGGCTTTAGTGGATCATCCCAACGTTAATAGTGGGTTTAATTCATCCAATCAAACACTGGTGCGTTTTAAAACTGTTGATATCTCGGTTGCTGTCAGCCTGCCTAATGGTTTAATTACGCCCATCATCCGCCATGCAAATTTCAAAAATCTCGGAGAGATTTCGCTGGAAGTCCGACATTTAGCTAAAAGAGCCAAAGAAGGCAAATTAGAGCTCACTGAATATAAAGGGGGATCGTTTACGATCTCGAATTTAGGTATGTATGGAGTCACCTCTTTTAAAGCGATTATTAATCCCCCGCAGGCTGCTATTTTAGCTGTTAGTGGCATCCAAAATGTGCCAGTCGTGGAAAAAGGGGCTGTGGTTCCAGGGAAGGTTATGAATATCTGTCTTTCCGTCGACCATCGCGTTGTCGATGGAGTTGCAGCGGCAGAGTTTATAAAAACTGTTCAGAAATATTTGGAAAACCCAGCGGTTCTTCTTATAAATTAGAATTAGCAAATTATTATCAGGGGACTTTATGCGCTTATCACGGATACTTTGTTTGCTGCTGCTATGCCTGGTGGGGTTTCAGTTTAGCGCTACCTGTGAAGAAGTTCCTCTTCCTGCTGAAATTCCCGTTACTTCTCCACATACAGAGAAGCGTAGTGAGTCCACTATGCCCCTCGATGAAGTGTTGAAGGAAGACCTTCTGCGAGAGGGAGAAGAAGCAGAAGCTCCGTTTTGGAAAAATTTTCTTTATATGCTGTTTATCTTAAGCTTTATCGTGGGCCTTATTTTCTTTCTGACATGGACGATGAAAAAAATGGTGCACACACGCCTTTTACAGGAAAATATCGGCAGCAGCATAAAAATATTGGATAAACGTTCGCTGAGCCCGAAATCGATGCTTTATCTGATTGAAATGGAAGGCAAGCGCGTACTAGTAGGGGAGTCTGCGAATGGAATTACCAAATTAGTCGAGAAAACTCTTTCGGGTGATTTTTCAATGGAGGATGAAGAGACTCAAGTCTCTATGCAAAAAATCATTAACGCCAAAAAAGAAAATCCTGCAGCTTAATAGAAATAATAAAAGGCTCATAAAAGAGCCTTTTATTATTGAAAAAAAAGATTAAAGTTTTTGGAAGAATCTTTTGCCGAAGTAAAGGCTCGTACCGCCAACAACGCAAGTCCCCACGCCAAGTCCAACGCTTAGGGCAATCAGGGCGACTCCAAGAGGTGCTCCCGCTCCTGTAGCACATGCAAAAATACCTGCCTTAAGGCAACTTATGGTTGCAGCTGCTAAGATGCAAGCTCCTAATCCTGTAATGGCAGCTACTGTGCCATTCATCAGCATTCTTCTCTTTTCTCCATTGGCACCTAATACACGTTCATTCAAGTTTATTGCTGGTATGAATCCACCTATTGGTTTTGGCATAAATACTCCTTATTTTAATAGTCTATATTAATAATAAACAAAATTATAAGGATTAATTGATATTTTTGCAATAATTAGTTAGTGATTAGTTTAGTTTCGGATTTTAATGTTATCACTAGTGTTATGAGGTTTTATCTAATCTAACTGAATAGGCGCTTCAGTTAAAAGTGTGTAAACATGTATAACACATTGACCGACCGCAAAACCAAATGCCGTGAGGGAGAGGACGTAAAGCGCTAAACAAGTGATCGTAGCCACAGCCAGCGGGATTCCGATAAGCAGGGAAGTGGTAACGGGCGAAAAAAGCAAGCTAGCAGCAGTCACAAAGCCTACGCAAAAAACCATGTAAGCAACGGCAGAAACAGCGGCAGCCGCTGCCCAAATCAAGATTTTTTTACCATGACTGGCATCTCCAAGGGTTCTACTAGATACAGGAAGTTCCAAACTTAAGTGTATTTTTGGAGGGAAAGTGGTAAATTTCATGTTTGACCTCTGCGATAAAGTTCATATTGTATCGTCTAAAGATAGGGTCGGCAAACAAAATTAGCAAGCGCTAGATTCTCTTTCAACATTCTTGTAATAGATTTGCTTCTTTCCATTCTTCTTGAAGAATTTTTTGAAGGAAAGTCTTTTTTAATCTCGGTTTGGACAGGAATGTCTCTGTTGTCTATAAAATCATCAAAGTCTTTCAAAGATTCATTTATCGAAGTAAAACCCAACAAAGGTGTCGACTGAAGTAAGGCGATCCCAGCAGGTCTCTCGGCCAGCGCCGCATGCAAAAATATCCATTCTAAAAGGGATTGGCTCACTAGAAGGAAAGCCTATTTCCAATACTTGCAGCTAGGGTTTTGCAGCTAGTTGAAAGTTTAATGTAGCCGGATAGGAGCCTCAGTAAAAAGCCTGTAAACACACGTCAAACATGTGGCAGTTGCATAAAAAAATGCGAATAAGGAGAAGATATAAAGAGCAAAGGACGTGATCGCAATCGCGATCAATGGCATTGCCACCAGAAGCGGGGTAGGGACAGGCAACGGCGCGTGCAAAACAGTAAAAAAGGCTGAAAGGAAAATGACAGCAGCGACAGCAGAAACAGCTGCGGCTCCAGCCCAAAGAAGGGTTTTTTTTCCATGATTGGCTTCTCCAAGAGCTCTACTGAAAGGAGGGGGCTCAAGATGTAAGTGCATTTTTGGAAAAAAAGGTGGAAGTTTCATGTTCCTCAACGGGTTTAAATTCAGATGTTCTAATTGATCGAAATTTTATGCGCGGCAAACAAAATTAGCAAGCATTAGTCGATCCCTTAACAGACCTTTTAAAAGATGTTACCTGCTGTCATTCCATTTTTTCTTGACATTTAAGCAATTTCTGCTAGTGTAATTGTACATAAAATATACATGCTAAAAACAATGCAACCCAAGAAATTATGCCAAAAGAAGACACTCTCAAGTTAGATGGTACTGTTGAAGAACTTTTGCCCAATATGACGTTTCGCGTTACTCTAGAAAATGGTCTAGTGGTGATTGCGCACCTATGTGGAAAAATGCGAATGAAAAACATTCGAGTCTTAGTTGGGGATAAAGTCAATGTTGAAATGTCGCCTTATGACTTAACTAAAGGGCGAATTGTATTCAGGCAAAAATAAAACAAATCATAAAGCAAAGAAATGGTGTTGATTTTTTTTAGACAAAGCCTTAAACTCACAAGCTTTCGAGTTACAGAGACCAAAACTTGTTAAAGCTTGCCCAGATAGCTCAGTGGTAGAGCACTTGCATGGTAAGCAAGCGGTCGTAGGTTCAATTCCTATTCTGGGCAGAAAATTACAGAATTATATCAAAAATAAGTATCGGAGCCACACGGAGGAAATCAAATGGCAAAAGAATCCTTTAAGCGTACCAAGCCCCATGTTAACATCGGGACAATTGGCCACGTTGACCATGGAAAAACTACGCTAACTGCAGCGATCACTAAAGTTTTATCAACAAAAGGTGGAGCTGTTTTTAGAAGCTATGATTCGATCGATAAAACGCCTGAAGAACAAGAGCGTGGAATTACTATTAACTCGACGCACGTTGAGTATGAGACAGACAAAAGACACTACGCACACGTAGACTGTCCTGGACACGCCGACTATGTGAAAAACATGATCACTGGTGCTGCGCAAATGGACGGGGCGATCCTCGTTGTAGCTGCAACAGATGGTGCGATGCCTCAAACACGTGAACATATTCTCTTGGCTCACCAGATGCAGGTGCCTGCAATCGTTGTATTCCTTAACAAAGTGGATATGCTTAGTGAAGGTGACGAAGAATTGTTAGATCTAGTTGAGATGGAATTGCATGAATTGCTCGAAGCTAGAGGCTATAAAGACTCTCCAATCATTCGCGGTTCAGGTCTGAAAGCTCTTGAAGGCGATCCTAAGTACGTAGAAGCAATCAACAAGCTCATGGATACTGTTGACGCATATATCCCTGAACCAGCTCGTGAAATCGATAAGCCTTTCTTAATGCCTATCGAAGACGTGTTCTCCATTTCAGGTCGTGGAACTGTCGCAACAGGTCGTGTTGAGCGTGGATCTGTCAAGATCAACGATAAAATGCAACTCGTTGGGCTCGGCGAAACACGTGATGTGGTTGCAACCGGCTTGGAAATGTTCAATAAGACGCTTGATGAAGCTCGTGCGGGTGAAAACGTGGGTGTTTTGATTCGCGGCGTGGATAAAGATCAGGTGCAGCGTGGAATGGTGCTTGCAGCTCCAGGTACATGTAAGCCACATACAAAGTTCAAAGGCCCTGTTTATATCCAAACTAAAGAAGAGGGTGGACGTCATAAGCCATTCTTTACTGGATATCGTCCTCAGCTTTACATTCGTACAACTGACGTAACTGGGACAGTTGAACTTCCAGCAGATGTAGAAATGGTGATGCCAGGTGATAACGTTGAAATGACGATTGAACTGATTGAGCCAGTTGCTATTGAAAAAGGGATGCGCTTTGCGATTCGTGAAGGCGGCCGCACTATTGGTGCTGGAACTGTTTCTGAAATCATCAAATAAGTGCTTCAGATTTATTTAGGAATTCAGTAAACTGTTCCTGATTAGGATCAATAGACTGCTTAATGCAGTATTAAGGGGTTATTCGCAGGAATAATCCCTTAAGCGATCTGGGTGTGTAGCTCAGCTGGTAGAGCAGCGGTCTCCAAAGCCGCCGGTCGGGGGTTCGAATCCCTCCGCACTCGTTTAGTTAGTTTCAATCAACTTTTAGTTGAAGTATGCGGGAAATTAAAATCCTTGATTTTTTCTTCTCAATTACTTACACTCGAAGCCTGTTTGAACCCAGAAAAAAAACAGAACTGCAACTCATAGCGAAATTTTTCGGGGGTAAATGTGAACACCATGGAAGTTAAAAAAACGCAACATGTGTCTGAGGTCTCACCGAAAGAAGTTCCCGTTAGTAGCAAGAAAGCCCTCAGCTTTTTAGATGATATTAAATCCGAATTTCGGAAGATCACTTGGACAACTCAGGGCGAGTTACTGACTTATGCGAAAATAGTGGTAGGAGCGACTTTCGTCTTTGGAATGGGAATTTATGTGATGGATATTATGATACAAAGTTTTCTGGCTGGTTTAAGCTACTTTGTAAGATTAATCGCGGGTTAGTCTGTCTCTCAAATTGAATACTCCAACCGGCAAGGATTACGGTAAAGCAATGCATAAATGGTACGTCGTTCAAGCAATTTCATCGCAAGAAAAAAAAGCGAAGAAGAATCTTGAAGAACATCGTGAACATAAGGGAATGACTGATCTGATTGAGCGAGTTGTCTTGCCGATTGAGAAAGTGTCAGAAGTCAAAAACGGGCAGCAACGCATCGTCGAGAAACGCCTTTGGCCCGGATACCTATTAGTCAAAATGACTTTGACCGATGAGTCTTGGTCTTATGTGAAAAATACAGTAGGAGTTGTAGACTTTCTTGGGGGAGATCAACCGAGTCCCTTAACCGAAAAAGAAGTTGAAGAGATCCTTAAAGACTTAGAAGATAAAAAACAAACTGTCACGCAACGTCATAAAATCAATGTCGGAGATCGTGTCAAGATTGTCGATGGAGTCTTTGTTAACTTTATCGGAACTGTAACAGAAGTATTTCATGACAAAGGGCGCTTAAGTGTGCTCGTTTCAATTTTTGGAAGAGATACGCGTGTAGATGACTTGGAATTTATTCAAGTCGAAGAAATTTCTGCAGAAGCAGAAAACATATAAAGAATTGCGATTTGCGGTTGCCTCGCTGCAAACGCCTAATATCGATCATTTATTAGAGGGTCTATGGCTAAAAAAGTTATTAAAGTAATTAAACTGCAAATCCCTGCAGGAAAAGCAAACCCAGCGCCGCCAATTGGTCCAGCTTTGGGTTCCGCCGGTGTTAACATCATGGCGTTCTGCAAAGAGTTTAATGCGAAAACACAAGCAATGATGGGAGATATTCTCCCAGTAGTGATTAACGTTTATCATGATAAAACGTTTTCATTCATTATGAAAAAGCCTCCTGTTGCAGAAATGCTTAAAAAAACAGCAGGCGTAGAAAAAGGATCTGCAATTCCTAACCGTAATAAAGTTGCTAAAATTACACGCGCACAAGCACAAGCGATTGCAGAAGCAAAGCTGCAAGACATGAATGCTAACAGTGTAGAAGCAGCCACTAATAGCGTTTTAGGTACTGCACGTTCTATGGGAATCGAACTCGTTAACGGGTAAAGAAGGTAAAATGGGCCGTCCAAGTAAAAGAATTCGGGAGATTGCCAAAACATTCGATGTTAACAAAACATTTAGTGTTGCAGAAGCAATCGAACTATTAAAGAAATGTCCAACTGTCAAATTTGATCAGTCAATTGACATCTCTTTAAAACTAGGCGTTGACCCTCGCAAATCAGATCAAAGCGTGCGCGGAACTGTGTCACTACCGAATGGCACAGGAAAGGTAATGAAAATTATCGTCTTTACAAAAGGCGATAAAGTGAAAGAAGCCTTAGCTGCCGGAGCTGAATACGCGGGTAACGAAGAACTTTTTGAAAAAGTGAGTGGAGGCTGGACTGATTTTAATGCAGTGATCGCCACACCAGACATGATGCGAGATGTCGGTAAATTGGGTAAGGTGCTCGGCCCACGCGGCTTGATGCCAACCCCCAAAGCCGGTACTGTCACCAATGATATTGTGAAAGCAATTCAAGAACTCAAAACTGGTAAAATTGAGTTTAAAATTGATCGCCATGGCGTGGTCAATTGCATGGTTGGCAAAATGTCGTTCGGATCTAAGGAACTTGAGGAAAATATTCATAGTTTCCTAAATGCTGTCCAAAAAGCTAAACCTGCTGCAGCAAAAGGTGATTTTTTTGCATCCATGGTCATTTCTTCCACAATGGGACCTGGACTTAAAATCGATCTCCGTAAAGCTGTCGGTTCATCATAAAGGAGTGAGCGCACATGAGAAAAGAAAAACAACTTCTTTTAGATGAAATCAAAGGAAATTTTGAGGATTTTGACTCTTTCGTCATCTTCAATTATTTAGGTTTAACCGCAAATGCTGTAGGTCAATTTCGACGCCAAGTATCCTTATTAGGCGGAAATTTGGAAATGGTCCGTAAACGTGTTCTGATCAAAGCCGCTGAGAATATCGGGATTAAACTCGACCTCGAAGCTCTCCCAGGACATATTGGAATTGTTTTTGCCGGTAATGATCCAATCGAAACAGCCAAAGTCGTCTTCAAATTCAAAGAAGAAAACGCAACCAAGACGCTTGATGTCCTTGGCGGCCGCTTTGATGGAAAGATGTACAACGGCGGCGATGTTGAAAAACTATCGAAATTGCCATCTAAGGATGAGATGAGAGCACAGTTACTTAGTGTCTTCGAAGCACCACTGTCGCAAACCTTATCGGTGATGGAAGCCATAGTAACTAGCGTTGTGTATTGTTTAGACAACAAAAGCAAACAAGAAGACGCTGAAAGTAATTCATTAACAGAAGTTTAGCAATTAGTGAGGTAATATTGTGAGCAACAAAAAAGAAGAACTAGTGGAAACGCTCAGTCAATTGACCGTTTTAGAAATGGCTGAGTTAAAAACTGCCCTTGAAGAAAAGTGGGGAGTTAAAGCATCAGCTGGTGCGGCTGTTATGATGGCTGCTCCTGCGGCTGCCGCTGCAGCAGCGGTTGAGTCAACAGATTTCCAAGTTACTTTAGAAAAAGTTCCTGATGATAAAAAAATCGGCGGTATTAAGTTTGTCCGTGAAATCACAGGCCTTGGTTTAAAAGAAGCGAAAGAACTCGTTGAATCAACTCCAAAAGTTTTAAAAGAAACTTCTCCTAAGTCAGAAGCTGAAGATATCAAGAAAAAAGCTGAAGCAGCTGGCTGTAAAGTGACTTTAAAAGGGCTGTAGGATTTACAAATCCTTTTTAGCGACCCAGGATTACGACTTAGCGATAAGTCGTATTCTGGGATTACGCATTTAATAAACTTGCCAATTGCAAGACAGTGTAACCAATAGTATACCCATTTAGACTTTCTTCAATTCTATAAGAAAGTCTCAATTGTTATAGTATTTTCCTTGCAGATGCGACAATCTTTGAACATAGGCAGCGTAGGCGCACCGCCTCACGCACAATTCCCTTATCAATGATTGCCGATAGACAAGGTTAGTTGTCCAAATCCAAGCTATACCAGGGAGTCCTTCATCATGTTGCAAAGGCCGCCGCATCGGATGAGTTTTGTTGATAAGGAAGAAATTATTGATCTTCCTAACCTCATTGAAATTCAAGTCAAATCGTATCATCAGTTCCTCCAAGCAAACCTCTTCCCAAATGAACGGGAAAGTATTGGTTTGCAAGAAGTGTTCAACGAAATTTTCCCGATTAAATCATATGACGAAAAAACCACCCTGGAGTTTTTGTCCTATAGCTTAGGGGTTCCTAAGTATATTCCTGATGAATGCATCAGAAGGGGAATTTCCTACAATGTCACGCTAAAAGTTAAATTTAGACTGACAGATGAAACAGGAATTAAAGAGGAAGAGGTCTACATGGGGACAATCCCTATTATGACCGATAAAGGAACCTTTATCATCAATGGAGCTGAACGTGTTGTTGTCTCACAGCTGCATCGTTCCCCAGGGATTTGTTTTGAGCAAGAGCGACACCTACGTGGAAATTGGATCTACTCTTTCCGCATCATTCCCTACCGCGGAAGCTGGTTAGAAGGCGCTTTTGATTCTAATGACCTCATTCATATCTACATCGACCGCAAAAAACGCCGTCGTAAAATCCTGGCGACTACATTTATTCGCGCTCTAGGATACTCCTCAAATGCGGATATTATTGAAGAATTTTTCAGCACACGTAAAATTAAACTGAAACACGATAAAGATCTCTCCGATTTAGTTGGAAAAATTCTCGCACAAGATGTTCTCGATGAAGAAAGCGGTACCGTATTTGGTAAGGCAGGTGAAAAGCTGACCACAGCTATGCTTAAGCGTATGATGGATGCAGGTATTGATGTGATCCGCATTGCTGAAGATGCTGATGAAAGCAGCCCTGTCATTAAAATGCTCTCAAAAGATCCTACCGATTCTTATGAAAGTGCGCTTAAAGATTTTTATCGCAAAATTCGTCCCGGTGAACCTGCGACTTTATCAAATGCCCGTTCAGCCATCATGCGCCTTTTCTTTGATCCAAAACGTTACAATCTAGGACGCGTAGGTCGTTACAAACTTAATTCAAAATTAGGCTGTGAACTCACTGATGAGCAACTGAAAACAGTTACCTTGACTAAAGAAGATGTCATCGGGGCTCTGAAATATCTCATCAGCCTAAAACAAAACAAAGAAGATGCCTATGTCGATGACATCGACCATTTAGGCAATCGCCGCGTGCGTTCTGTGGGAGAATTAATCCAGAACCAATGCCGTATTGGCTTGGCGCGCATGGAGAAAATTATCCGTGAACGCATGAACCTTTTCGATTTTTCTTCTGATACTTTGACCCCAGGAAAAATTGTCTCTGCTAAAGGTCTTTCTGGTGTGCTGAAGGACTTCTTTGGTCGTTCTCAATTATCTCAGTTTATGGACCAAACCAATCCGATCGCTGAATTGACGCACAAACGTCGTCTTTCCTCTCTTGGACCAGGCGGCTTAAATCGAGATCGTGCCGGCTTTGAAGTTCGAGACGTGCATCCCAGCCACTACGGACGCATCTGCCCAATTGAAACTCCTGAAGGCCCGAACATCGGCTTGATCACCTCGCTTTCCTCTTTTGCGAAGATCAATGAGTTTGGATTTATTGAAACACCTTACTTGATTGTCCGTGATGGCGTCGTCACTGCTGAAATCGAATACATGACTGCTGACCAGGAAGAACGGTGCGTCATCGCACAGGCTTCGGCACCACTTGATGAATTCAGAATGTTTAAAGAACCCATTTGCTGGGCACGCAGTCGCTTAGAGCCGCTTGAAATTGAATCAAGCAAAGTCACGCATATGGACGTTTCCGCAAAGCAGCTTGTTTCCATTGTTACAGGTTTGATTCCATTCCTTGAGCATGACGATGCTAACCGCGCTTTGATGGGCTCTAACATGCAACGCCAAGGTGTGCCTCTCTTAAAACCTCAAGCGCCGATTGTGGGAACTGGTTTAGAAGCACGTGCAGCACGCGATTCGGGTGCTGTGGTGATTGCGCAGGAAGATGGCGTTGTCGATTATGTCGATGGCTTGAAAATTGTCATCGCCCCTAAGGATAACCAACTCGATAAAAAAACGTACTATCTGAAAAAGTTTTTACGCTCCAACGCAGGAACTTGCATCAACCAACAGCCTTTATGCAGTATTGGAGATGAAGTAAAAGCAGGTGATGTGATTGCAGACGGACCGGCTACAGATAAGGGCGAAGTCGCACTAGGACGTAACGTACTAGTCGCATTTATGCCCTGGTTTGGCTATAACTACGAAGATGCGATCATTATCTCAGAAAAACTTCTTAGAGAAGATGCTTACACATCGATCTACATAGAAGAATTTGAATTGACCGCACGCGATACCAAGCTGGGTAAGGAAGAAATCACACGAGATATTCCAAATGTCTCTGATGAAGCTTTACTAAACCTTGGGGAAGATGGGATCATCCGCATCGGAGCTGAAGTTAAACCAGGGGATATCCTGGTTGGAAAAATTACACCAAAGTCGGAAACAGAACTCGCTCCTGAAGAGCGATTGCTGCGGGCTATCTTTGGTGAAAAAGCTGCTGATGTCAAAGATGCTTCCTTGACCGTTCCTCCTGGAACAGAAGGGGTAGTCATGGATGTTAAAGTCTTTAGCCGCCGCGACCGTCTTTCAAAAACCGATGACGAATTAGTTGAAGAAGCTTCACGCTTGAAAGACATCCAAAAAGAATTTAAAACTAAGCAGGCCGAACTTAGAACAGAACGCCGCGAGAAAATTGGAGCACTGCTGCTTAATGAAACAGCATCAGGCACAATCGTACACCGTAAAACTGCTGAAGTGATTATCGAAGAAGGCATGGTTATTTCACAAGACCTGATCGAAGAACTCGAAAAAGAAAATGTTGAAGACTTGCTCATGCCGGATAATCAAATTTATGCCGCCTTAAAGCAATTCTTGCATGATTACGAAATTGCAATGCAGACACTCGAGATTCAGTACAAAACTGAAATCGAATTTATGCGCAAAGGGGACACCGATCTCGATCCAGGCATTATCCGCCAGGTGAAGGTCTATGTCGCTTCAAAACGTAAACTGCAAGTTGGCGATAAGATGGCTGGACGTCACGGTAACAAAGGGGTCGTTTCCAAAATTGTTCCCGAAGCTGACATGCCTTTCCTTTCAGATGGACAGTCTATCGAGATTATTTTAAATCCTCTCGGTGTACCTTCTCGTATGAATATGGGACAGCTTTTCGAAACACATCTTGGTTTCGCGGCAAAGCGTCAGGGCATCTGGGTTAAGAGTCCTGTTTTTGAAGGATTCCCTGAAGATAAAATTTGGGAAATGATGACAGCGCAAGGAATGCCTGCCGACGGGAAGTTTTATTTGTATGATGGATGTACAGGCGATCGCTTCGATAGCTCAGTAGTCGTTGGCTATATCTACATTCTAAAGCTAAGCCACCTTGTCGCCGATAAGATCCACGCTCGAGCTGTAGGACCGTATTCACTCGTAACTCAACAACCTTTGGGCGGTAAAGCGCAAATGGGTGGTCAGCGTTTCGGAGAGATGGAGGTTTGGGCTGCTGAAGCTTATGGCGCAGCACACTTGTTGCAAGAATTACTAACGGTAAAATCTGATGACGTAGCTGGACGAACTCGTATCTATGAATCGATTGTGAAAGGAGAGAACTTACTCCAATCCGGAACTCCAGAGTCCTTTAATGTTTTAATTAAGGAAATGCAAGGCCTAGGTCTTGATATCCGTACTGAATCAGTTTAATATTCAATGCCTCTTTAATCGGGAAAAAGCGAAGCACAAGCTTTTTCCCTTTGTATGCGTATGCATATGCTAAATTTATATAGGAGACATGCATGTCAGAAAATAATCAGCATGATGGGCAATTTGATAAGTTGACGATTAAAATTGCCTCCGATGAGGTCATTCGTAATCAATGGTCCCATGGTGAAATTAAGAAGCCCGAGACCATCAACTATCGAACGTTCAAGCCTGAAAAAGGTGGTCTTTTTTGTGAGAAAATTTTTGGGCCTACACGCGATTGGGAATGTGCGTGCGGAAAATATAAGAAAATTAAGCACAAAGGAATCGTCTGCGATCGCTGCGGTGTTGAAGTCACCCTTTCAAAAGTACGTCGCGAAAGAATGGCCCACATCGATTTAGCCGTACCAGTTGTTCACATCTGGTTTTTTAAAACGATGCCATCCCGCATTGGTAATGTTCTTGGAATGTCTTCCACCGATCTTGAGCGTATCATCTACTACGAAGAATCTGTTGTTGTTGACCCTGGTCAAACAGACCTTGAGAAAAAACAACTGCTGACCGATGCCGAACTACGCCAAGCTCAAGAAAAATGGGGACGTGATGCTTTTGTTACACTCATGGGAGGAGAAGCCATTCGCGAGCTGTTACGTACAGAAGACTTGCAAACACTGCTTTTCGAATTGAAAGAGAAATTGCGCAAGTCCAAGTCATTGCAAGCGCGGATGAAGCTTGCTAAGCGTTTGAAAATTGTAGAAAGTTTTCTTTCTTCGGATAACAAACCTGAATGGATGGTCATGTCCTGCATTCCTGTTATCCCGCCTGAATTACGTCCTTTGGTGCCGCTTGATGGCGGACGTTTTGCAACTTCCGATTTGAATGACTTGTACCGTCGCGTGATTAACCGCAATAACCGTTTAAAAGCAATCTTAAAGCTTAAAACACCCGAAGTCATTGTCCGCAATGAGAAAAGGATGTTGCAAGAATCAGTAGATGCCTTATTCGATAACGGCCGTCATGGGCATCCAGTCATGGGTGCGGGCAATAGACCCTTGAAATCCTTATCTGAAATGTTAAAAGGCAAACAAGGACGTTTCCGTCAAAACCTACTAGGGAAACGGGTTGACTACTCAGGACGTTCCGTCATTATCGTTGGTCCAGAACTTAAGTTTAACCAGTGCGGTCTCCCTAAATTGATGGCCCTAGAGCTTTTTGAACCTTTCATTGTGAAACGTTTAAAAGATTTAGGATATGTGTATACCATTCGTTCTGCGAAAAAGATGATTCAAAGACATGCTCCTGAAGTGTGGGATGTATTAGAGGATATCATTAAGGGACACCCTGTTCTCCTGAACCGTGCTCCAACGCTTCACCGACTTGGTATCCAAGCCTTTGAACCTGTATTGATTGAAGGGAAAGCGATCCGGATTCATCCGCTCGTCTGTTCAGCTTTCAACGCGGACTTCGATGGTGACCAAATGGCGGTCTATGTGCCTCTATCTGTAGAAGCTCAGCTGGAAGCGAAGTTGTTAATGATGGCTCCAGACAATATCTTCCTGCCTTCATCCGGACGACCAGCTGCAGTGCCTTCGCAAGATATGACCCTTGGGCTTTATTATCTGATGTGCGATCCATTGTACATCCCAGAAGATCATGGATTGAAAACACGTATTTTCCGTGACCCTGAAGAAGTCTTAATGGCACTAGCCTCCTCGGAAGCTCAGCAAGACTTTGATATCTATGGCAAGAAAACGAACGTGCAAAATTTGCATGGTTTGCATATCCATGAAAAGATAAAATTACGTACTGAAAATGGCATTATTGAAACCACGCCAGGGCGCGTTGTCTTTAATACCATCGTGCCGCAAGAATTAGGATTCCAAAACTACAGTATGCCTAAGAAAAAAATGGGCGATTTAGTGATGCGTTGTTACAAAAAAGTTGGACTGGAAGCTACAGTGCGCTTTTTGGATAATTTGAAAAATCTAGGATTCTTGGAAGCCACTAAAGCTGCCCTTTCGATGGGTGTATGCGATGTACGTATTCCGGCTAACAAGCA
Source organism: Parachlamydia sp. (assembly GCA_002786175.1). Taxonomy (GTDB): domain Bacteria; phylum Chlamydiota; class Chlamydiia; order Chlamydiales; family Parachlamydiaceae; genus Parachlamydia. Next base: position 150,646 of record PEQL01000001.1, on the reverse strand, counting down.
AAAAGTCTTAGATGAAGCGCATGAACGTGTGGCACTAGTCAAGAAACAATACGAAGATGGTATCATTACCGATGGTGAGCGCAAGTCCAAGACAATTAGCATTTGGACTGAGGTTTCGGAAGTATTGTCAGAAGAGCTCTTCAAACTGGTCAGTGAGATTAATGATTCGCAGCTGAATCCACTTTATATGATGATGGACTCAGGAGCGCGTGGTAATAAATCTCAAATTAAACAGCTTGGCGCTCTGCGCGGTTTGATGGCAAAACCTTCAGGGGAAATTATTGAGTCTCCAATTACTTCAAACTTTAGAGAGGGTTTGACGGTTCTTGAGTACTATGTTTCTTCTCACGGTGCCCGTAAAGGCTTAGCCGATACCGCGTTAAAAACTGCTGACTCAGGATACCTGACACGCCGCTTGGTGGACGTTGCTTCCGATGTGATTATCACTGAAGAAGATTGCGGTACTCTCAATGGCATTGAAGTCTCTCCGATTAAGCAAGGACAAGAAGAATTACTTCCTCTAAAAGACCGTATTTTCGGACGTACTGTATGCGATGATGTCTATCTTCCTGGAGACAGCACAAAACTGTTGGCCAAGAGTGGTGATACGCTTACGATCCTGCAAGCCGAAGCGATTGATGACTCAGGGATTGAAAGTGTCAAAATCCGTTCCGTATTAACTTGCGAAACACGCCGCGGGGTTTGCGCCAAATGCTACGGGATTAACCTGGCTAATGGCCGCCAAGTCAGCATGGGCGAAGCTGTGGGAATTATTGCAGCGCAATCTATTGGTGAACCTGGAACGCAGTTGACGATGAGAACGTTCCACTTGGGTGGTATTGCTTCAGCTAGCCTTAGCCCTGAGATTGTTTCTGAGTTTGAAGGCATTGTTGTCTATACTGATTTGCGTACAGTGCGCAATGATGATGGACAATGGATTGTTCTGAATAAAAACGGCTCTCTGAATATTGTGCGAGATGAAAATCGTTCGCTTGAAGAATATAAAAAACTCCTTTCGACTAAATCGATTGAAGCTCTTCAAACGTTTACGTTGGAGTTGGGAACACGCATTCTGGTCGCAGATGGCAGCAAGGTTAAACCTCACACAAAAATCGCACAATGGGAACAGCACAATATCCCAATTATTTGCGATCGACCTGGTTATGTAAAGTATGAAGATCTGGTGGAAGGCATTTCTACAGAACGGGATACAAATAAACAAACCGGTCAGGTTGAGCTCATAGTCAAGCAACATCGAGGGGAACTGCATCCTCAGATCGTGATCTTTGCTGACAAAGAGTGCAAAGAGCTCATCGGGACGTACCCAATTCCGTCTGGTGCCATTATCTCTGTGATTGAGGGACAATTTGCGACAGCCGGAACACTGCTGGCTCGTTTACCACGTGGAGCTTTGAAAACGAAGGATATTACTGGAGGTTTACCTCGAGTTGCCGAGTTATTTGAAGCACGTAAACCTAAAGACTCCGCTGAAATTGCGAAGATGAATGGTGTGGTTGACTTCCGTCTGCATAAGAACAAACGTATCCTAGTGGTCCGTGATGAATCGACAGGCATGGAAGAAGAGCATATGATTCCGCAAACAAAGCACTTAATCGTGCAGCGTGGCGATCATGTCATTAAAGGACAGCAGTTGACTGACGGCGTGGTGATTCCACACGAAATTCTCGAAATTTGCGGTGTACGCGAACTTCAGAAATATCTCGTTAATCAGGTGCAAGAAGTTTATCGTCTGCAAGGTGTAGACATCAATGATAAGCACATTGAAATTATTGTGCGTCAGATGTTGAAGAAAGTACGCATTGTCGACCCAGGCGATACAAGCTTATTGTACGGCGAAGAAGTGGATAAGAAAGATTTCGAAAATGAAAATATCAAAGTTGCTAAAGAAGGTGGGAAAGCCGCCCAAGCAGCCCCTGTACTGCTGGGTATCACTAAGGCGTCTTTGGGAACTGAATCTTTCATCTCGGCTGCATCTTTCCAAGATACAACACGTGTCTTGACAGAAGCGGCTTGTGCCGGAAAGACAGATTATCTGTTAGGCTTCAAAGAAAATGTCATCATGGGGCATATCATTCCAGCCGGAACAGGCTTTGAACGACACAAGCGCGTTAAGAAGTTTGTCGACAAAGATCATGGGGAAGAATTGATCTTTGACTTTGAGTCGCAAATCGTTCTGTAATGATAAGCTTTACAGCTGTAAACAAAAAAACCGGGATTTCCCGGTTTTTTTGTTTATGGAATCGTTCGTTCACAGCTAGTTGGCTTGTAAGATAGTTAAAAAAAAAGAAAGAGGGCTTCCCCTCTTTCTTTTTTTCTCTAGCTGGTAGACACATTTTTAGGTTGTCAGTAACTCTTTGATTTCTTTTCTTAGAGATATTTCAGGACTCATAATTAAATCAACGGGCATTTGTCCTTGAGTGTTTTGGACAAACCTTGGTGCACCATTCTCAATCAGGAATTTTACAATTTGGACAATGTTTTCTTTGCGACTTTTCTCCGTGCGATATAATCGGCGTTCTAGAAGATGGATTGCATCATGCAGTGGGGTTTCTCCTTTACTATTTTGGTAAGAGTGGGGAGAAGGGATGAGGTTAAAGGAGAGCATATTTGTATAAACCATTTTAACCATTTCAAAAGAACCCGTTTGAACTGCTAGATTCAAACAATTATTTCTATTTGGATCAAGAACACTTAAATCCGCATGTGGAATGAGTTGTGCTGCAATCGTCATACTTCTAGTACTTAAGGCCATAATCATGGGGTTGATGCCAGCATTATTTTTCTTATTAACAGAAGCCGCTGCTCCATTGGCAAGAAGAATGTCGACCATATGCTTGTTCTTGTTTTTTATGGCATAATGCAGAGGTGTGTTATGATCTACTCTTGTTAGGGCATTAACATTGGCACCTAAGCTCACTAACTCTTTTGCGGCCTTCTCTTTTCCATAAAGGAGAGCTATATGTAGAGGATGCAAGCCTTTTTTGCAATCTTCTTTCTTTAAAGCATGAGGGGCTTGCTTAACGATTTCACGAATAATTGAGGAATTACTTCTCATCACTGCTAGATGCAGGGCTGTATACCCATTTTCTGAATACTCATTAAGATTGAATTCTTTTTTCTGTATTAATTCTAAAGCCCTGGAGGTGTCTCCTCTCTGAATAGCGAGATGTAGCGGATTTGTTCTTTTATCAATCTCTAGTTCAAAAAGAGGAAGGGGTTCCAATTTCGGACCTTTTTTTGTTTTAGCAACATCCCAATAAACTTCGCCTTGAGTGTTTAACTCTGCCATGAGTTTATGATGCTGCTGAATTTGTGCATCAGATATTTTTCTTCGGCAGCCCATTTGTTTATTAAGTTGTTCAAAGCGTAAGTAGGTCGTAGAAATGGAATTGTAAAGCTTTGCATCAGGTTTTTTAAGGGCTACGCTTTTTAACTTTAAACCAACAGCAGCAGCCAAACCCAGTGGGATAATAAGAACAGGGGAAAGGACAAATGCGGCGACTCGGCCAACAAAAGCAAAACCACCATTGTATATTTTGTCTTGCCTGCTGAGTGTTAGTCGATGATCGCTTGTGCACAGGGCCTGCACAGATTTTCCATTATAAACACCTGAAACTTTAGGCATAAATAATGCCCTAGGTCCTATTAATAAGAAATCTGCTGTTTTTTCCAATATCGAAGCATCGGCTCCACCAGGAATTAATCGATTATTACCAGTCATATATAAACCTTTTTATATTATTTAAGTACCAGTTTATAAGTGAAACACTTAATTTTTTGGTTGTTATTTAATAAAAATTATATGTTTTTTATTAATTATTGTAAATTTTTTTTATTGATAAATGCGTTGTTTTAATCATTGAAATGAATACTTTAAATGAGTTTTGTTTAATTTATATAAAGATCGTTGCTGATGCTAATTTAATTTATTAAGGGGGCTGAGCTTTTTTTGTGTTAAAAAATAAATTATTCAATATAAGAAGAGAATAAGGGCGATAGGCTCTCAATAAGGGACCGTTTAAATGAAGAGCATCGTTTCGACAGAAAATACGGTTAATAAAAAAATGACGGTTCTATTGATTGATGATCAAGAAATCGTGGCGGAGGCGATCAGTCGCATGGTAATGGATGAGCCTGATATTGTTTTTCACTATTGTGCGGAATCGACTGAAGCCTTAAAAAAAGCCGATGAAGTTCATCCAACGGTGATTTTGCAGGATCTGGTGATGCCGGGAATAGATGGATTAATGCTTGTACGCTATTTTAGAGCAAATCCTTCAACAAGCCAGGTTCCGATGATTGTCCTATCGGCTAAAGAGGATCCTAAAATAAAAGCAGAAGCATTTGCCTTTGGTGCAAATGACTATATTGTCAAACTTCCAGATAAAATCGAGCTATTAGCAAGGCTTCGCTACCACTCGAATAACTACATCCGCCTCCTTGAAAGAGATGAAGCTTATGAGCGCCTGGAAGAAAGCCGCAACACTTTAAATGCGGAATTAGCAGAAGCAGCCCAATATGTCAGGTCCCTTCTTCCAGAGCCTCTAGATGACAGTGTTAAGACTTCCTGGAAATTCCTGCCTTCTATTGGATTAGGCGGAGATGCATTTGGATATTATTGGTTGGACGATGATCATTTTGTCATGTATTTATTGGATGTATGCGGGCACGGAGTAGGGGCCGCTTTATTGTCGATTTCCATTATGAATGTGCTGCAGTACCAGTCTTTGGCAACTATCGATTTTCAGGATCCTGTCGCAGTGCTTCGTTCCTTAAACGATACATTTCAAATGGAAAAACATAATAATATGTTTTTTAGTATTTGGTACGGTATTTATTGCAAATCGAAGCGAGAGATTGTATATGCTTCAGGAGGGCACCCCCCAGCTATTTTGTTCACACGCGATGAAAAATTAGAGCTTAAGACACCAGGTCTTGTCATCGGAGGGATGCCGGGAAGCGAATACCAAAGTTCCACTTGCGCCATCGCCCCCAATAGCGTTCTGTATATTTTTAGCGATGGGATTTATGAAATTTTTAAACGCAATGGAAAAGGCTTGCTTCATCTGCAAGAATTTGTTGATATTTTGCAAGATGCTGAAAGTCAAGGGGAAAGCCTTGATTACATTCTGTCTAAAGTTAGAGGATTGAATAATGAAGAGAATTTTATAGACGATGTTTCCCTGATAAAACTTGTTTTTCAGTAATTATGGACATTCAAAACTATTCTGAAAGCCATTTTTATTGAAGAATGTTAATCATTTGTTCTATACTATGTTTTCTTTACCAAATTCCTAATACTTCAAGGAGAAGTGTGTGGATATCACAGAAAAAAAAATTAATCGCCAGATCCAATTTTGGGCACTTGTAGGCCCATTGATCACATTATTAACTTTTGTTGTGCTTCTCAAAAAGACAACAACAGGTTCACTGTACCTGCCCATTCTGATTTTGATTGGATTTCCAATCTGCTGGAAGTGGAAGATACGTGGCTTTGCAATAGCTCTGGGGGCGCTTTTTGCCTTCTTTGTCTTTTCGTATGGAAACATTCCCATTGAGGATCGCTTTTGGCAATTCGGTATGGGCATGGCCGTTACGCTTTCGTTTGCTGTAACAGCATTATCCTTCGAAGAGGTGGATGCGCTGATCCGTTCATTGCAGGTCGAGTCTACGAGTCGTTTGACAAATCTTTTGCATTTAGATGAAAAATTCAAGGCATCTGAGCAAAAGTTGTACGAAGAGTGCGAGATGTTGAAAGGACAGGTCGAAGTCTTTAGCGCTGAGTTGCATGAGAAAGAGGTTTTGACGCAGCGCCAGGAAAAGCTGATCCAAATTGTCAGAAATGAATTAATGACTCTTCAGGCTCAGCATGAAGGTTTGTTAAATGAACTTTTTCAGAAAAGAGAAGAAGTTAAACGGATGCAAGCGCAGGAAACAGTTTCCTTGCCGACAGAGGTTTTTGACAGGCATGTGGATGAGGAAAAAATTACTGAAATCACGCAGCAGCAGCATCTCAAGGAAATCGCATTCACCCAGTTGGAAGAAGAGTTTAAGCAACTCCATAAAAATTTAGAAATCCAATCCGAAATGCGAAACCAGCAAGAGGTATTGGTAGAGGACTTAAGAGAGCTTCTACGGCTTAGAGAAGCCGCACTTAAGCAAAGTGAGTCTGAGTTAGTACAAGCCCGGGAACATGTAAAAGAGAAACAGCTGTTGGAAGCTAATTTGGAGCATCTTAAAAAAGAATTTGAAACCGTTCAATATAAAAACCTGGAATTGTCGGAAGCACATCAAAGTAAAGTTCTACTCTTAACTCAAGCTGTTGAAAAAACAGAGAATGAGCTCTCAATGCACAAAACTGTCATTGAGGAGATGAAGGCCTGTTTGACTGCGCAGGAAGGCGATATAAATGAATATAAAGCCAAGGCGCTTTCACTCGAAGCCGGCAAATCACAAGAAATAGATCATCTCCAGGCTCAACTTAATGAAAAGTCGGGGCTTTTGGCGCGGACGCAGGCTCAAATTCAACAATTAAGCGTTGAAAAAGATGCCTTAGTTGAAAAACTGAACCAACTTTCGCAGGTCATTCCCCAAGCAAAAGCAACTGATTCATCTGCTGAATTAATCGAGGCAGATCGCGCTTTGCGACGTATTAAAGGGATGTATGAGCAGTTAAAAAGCCAGTTCCATGAGAAATCGCAAGTCTTAGATGAAACCCGTCGACAACTATTTGCAGTTGAAGAAAAGCTGTTGTTGAGTCAGATCGAGATTCAAGAGAAAGAGAGATATGAGTATTCGGAAATTGAAGCTGAACTAGAAAAACATTTGATTGCGACGCACAAAGCTTCTAAGAAAATGTACCAGGAAGCTTGTCAAGAAATCGAAGCTCTTCATGAAATTATCGCCAATCTTTTACAGCCTGCTTAGGCTACTTGAAGGCACTTCTCTGTGGAGGTGCCTTCAACGCCAGCTTCGGCTTTGCCTTTGCTTCTTTGCCATCTTTGCGTTAAAAATTTTCTCCACAAGTGTTTAAAGGAAAATCTTGAGGGCTGCGATTAAAAAGTTTTCGATAATTTTTTAACCCATAGATGGCAAAGAAGCAAAGGCGATACGTTGAGTGGTGCTATCTATTTCTCAACTTTGTAGCCGTATTTTTCTTTTTCCCAGGTCAGCAATAACTTGGATTCACTCGGGATTTTCCCTTCTAAAATAGCTGTTGAAAGCATATTCACAATTTCCTGCTGAATCAGTCTCTTAAGTGGGCGTGCTCCATAGAAGGGGTCGTAGCCTTCTTCTGCGAGGTGTTTAACAACTGCTTCTTCCCATTTTAGCGTCACTTGTCGTTCTGTGAAGCGTTTAGCTAGGCGATGAAGCTGAATGGTGACAATTTTTTCCATATCCTCTTTACGCAATGGCGGGAAGGGGATGATGTCATCCAGACGATTAATGAATTCGGGTCTGAAATGAGCTTTTATAACCGGTTCTAAGATGGCCAGGATCATCTCTTTATTTAAAGCCGCTCCCGCATGTTCCATTTTCTCTAACAGTTGCGCTGAACCGAGATTGGAAGTCATGATGAAGAGGGCATTTTTGCAGTTAACGACTCGACCTTTGCTGTCAGTGATTCTGCCATCGTCAAATATTTGGAGAAGAATATTAAACACATCTGGATGGGCCTTTTCCACTTCATCCAATAGGACTACGGCATAGGGTCTGCGGCGCAAGGCTTCTGTTAATTGTCCGCCTTCGTCGTACCCTACATAGCCAGGAGGAGAGCCGATCAATTTGGAAACACTGTGCTTTTCCATGTATTCTGACATGTCTAAACGAATGAGGGCTTCTTCTTGATTAAAAAGTTGCTCAGCTAAAGCTTTGGCTAATTCTGTTTTCCCGACTCCTGTAGGCCCTAAAAAGAGAAAGGCTCCCATGGGTCTTCCAGGGTCACTTAGGCCTGATCTGGAGCGTCTGATAGCTTCGCTGATGGTTTGTACGGCGATGTCTTGGCCGACCACGCGCTTTTCAAGTTCTTTTTCAAGATGCAGTAAGCGTGCGGCTTCTCCTTCAAGCATTTTATTGACGGGAATGCCAGTCCACTTGGAGACAACCTGGGCGATCAATGGTTCATCTACTTCTTCTTGTAAAAGGCGATTTGGTTTTTGATTGAGTTTGTGCTCTGCTTCTTCAATCTCCTTCTGCAGTTTAGGGATGAGGTTATAACGTATTTCCGCGACTTTATTGTAATCCGCTTTTCGCTCATATTCTTCTTCTTCAAAACGCAGCTGTTCGAAAGCGTTTTTCTTTTCTTTGAGCGTTTCAATTAATTTTTTTTCTTCTTCCCATTGTTGCCGCAGATGGGAAAGTTCTTCTTTAACTTGAGCGATTCTCATATTCATCTTTTCAGCTTCCGCGTGAGCTAAAGGTGTATCCTCGCGTTTGATCCCTTCCTGTTTGACGATGAGGCTGGCCAGCTCTCTTTCCTTTGTGTCGATGGGGAGAGGGCGGCTGCCTAATTGCATGCGGATCATACTGGCTGCTTCATCAATAAGGTCAATGGCTTTATCGGGAAGTCTACGATCAGTGATGTAACGATAGGATAAAAAGACCGCGGCGTGGATGGCGGATTCAGTAATTCTCACGCCATGGAAAATTTCATATTTTTCACGCAAGCCGCGTAAGATGGCAATAGAGTCTTCGAGACTTGGCTCATTGATCATGACAGGTTGGAAGCGTCTTTCTAAAGCCGCATCTTTTTCAATATGTTTTTGGTATTCATTGAGGGTGGTGGCACCAATGCAATGAAGTGACCCGCGTGCTAAAGCAGGTTTGAGTAAATTTGCGGCATCCATCGCACCTTCTGTAGCACCTGCGCCGATCAAGGTATGCACTTCATCGATGAAAAGGATGATTTTGCCTTCGCTTTTCTCGATATCATGCAGAATCCCTTTAAGTCTTTCTTCAAATTCTCCGCGATATTTTGTGCCTGCAATCAACGTTCCCATATCCAGTGCGACTAATTGCTTGCCTTTGAGAGAATCTGGTACATCTCCCTGAATGATTCTTTGGGCCAATCCTTCGGCGATGGCTGTTTTACCGACCCCAGGATCTCCGATGAGCATGGGATTATTTTTGGTTCTGCGGCTGAGTACTTGCATTGTGCGTCTAATTTCCTCATCTCTTCCAATCACAGGGTCTAGTTTTCCGGCTTTGGCAATGGCCGTGAGGTTTTTGCAGTATTTTTCCAGCGTTTGCAAGCTTGCTTCTGCGGTGGGGGAATCCATGTGGCGCTCTCCTCGAATTGTCTTAATTTGATCTTCCAGGGCTTTTAATGAAATCCCTGAATTTTTTCTCCAGGCCAAAAAGGGCTCGCCCCCATTTTTCCAATAAGAAAGCAGAAAGTGGTCGGCACTTGTATAGGCATCATCCCAACTTTTAGCGATATTTTGAGCATCTAAAATGCGATTCTGCAGGCTTTGAGAAGCTTTTGGAGGCTGTTGATTATCTCCGCTATACTTGGGTAAACTGTTTAAGTTTTTTTCTAGGGCTTCATATAAGGGCTCTAGTCTGGCATTTAAATGTGTTAAAATGGACTTGAAGTAGCTATCGTGGTCCGAAAGGAAAGCCATTAATAAATGATTTTCTGTGACCTCTGTATTGTGGCGTTGCTGTGCATCAGCGAATGCTTGTTGAAGAGCTTCTGTGACCGATTCAGTGAAGTTTTGATTCATGGTTTTTTCTCTTGAAATTTCTAAAGTTTTAGGTGGTGCTGATTTTAAGCATTATAGCTTCCAGCGCTGACATCCCCGCCTTCTCCTGTCCAATTAGTGTGAAAAAACTTTTGACGTGGTTGATCAACGCGTTCATAAGTGTGCGCGCCAAAAAAATCTCTTTGAGCTTGTAAGAGATTAGCTGGCAGGCGAGCCGCTCTGTAGCCATCGTAAAACGCCAAAGCTGTGCTAAAACAGGGGACAGGGATACCCATTTCAGCTGAAGCTGCGATGACTTTTCGCCATCCTGCTTGAGCTTTATGAATGGCTTCATAAAAGAAGGGGTCCAATAGTAAATTTTTGAGTGCGGGATTTTTGGTGTAAGCTTCTTTGATTTTACCTAAGAAGCTACTACGGATAATACAGCCCCCGCGCCACATTAAAGCGATGCTGCCATAATTGAGATTCCACTTAAAATCTTGCGTGGCTTGACGTAAGAGCATGAATCCTTGAGCATAGCTGATAATTTTAGATGCATACAGCGCATCGCGCACATTTTCGATGAATTCTTTTTGATTTCCTGAAAAGGAAGGGGTGGGTCCTTTTAAGATTGTGCTCGCTTCAACCCGCTCATCTTTTAATGCAGATAGGCAGCGGGCAAATACGGCTTCGCTAATTAACGTTAACGGAATTCCCATATCTAAGGCATTGATGACAGTCCATTTACCCGTGCCTTTTTGGCCAGCCACATCTAAAATGTTTTCCACGAGAGGGCTGCCATCTTTATCTTTATAAGCAAAAATCTGAGCTGTGATTTCAATGAGATAACTGTTGAGTTCGTGTTTATTCCATTCGGTAAAAATTGCGTGCAACTGGTCAGCATTTAGCCCTAAGCCCGTCTTTAAGAGGTTATAGGCCTCGCAAATAAGTTGCATATCCCCATATTCGATCCCATTGTGGACCATTTTAACGTAATGGCCGGCTCCATCTTCGCCTACCCAATCGCAACAGGGTTCATTGTTATCGACTTTGGCACTGATCGATTGAAAAATACTTTTTAAGTGAGGCCATCCCTCAGGATTACCGCCTGGCATGATTGAAGGTCCGAAACGCGCACCTTCTTCACCTCCCGAAATTCCTGCCCCTATAAAAATAATCCCTTTTTCTTTTAAGGACTGGGTGCGTCGGTTTGTATCGGTGTAGAGGCTATTACCTCCATCAATGATGATATCTCCTTTTTCCAGGAAAGGAAGAGCCTGATCAATAAAATGATCCACCGCTTCTCCAGCTTTGACCATTAGCATGACGCGTTTTGGTTTTTTTAGATGGGCGAAGAAGTCTTCAAGAGAGTGGGCTCCATAAATTTGCGAGTTTTTGGCTGGTCCCTGTAAAAAGTCATCGACTTTTGAGACCGTGCGATTAAAAACCGCTACTTTGAAGCCATGGTCGTTCATATTCAGAGCAAGATTTTGCCCCATCACCGCTAAGCCTATCAGTCCGATATCTGCTGTCTCTGACATTTTTTCATTCCTTTGCTTATGAACCGGAGTTTTGGGTTTATCCTTCTGAATTTCAAGGAGACTAGTCCAAAGTCCAGGTTATGCGTTGCTTATGCTGTAGAACAATTTTTGTTTAATTTTTGATCATAGCAAAAGTGAATTATCTTCAACAACAGATAAGAGTCAATTCATCTTGGATTCTAAAGTAAATGCAAAAACAGGTTTCAAGGTTGAGAGAGTTTTCATCGTTCCTTCAAGCTTTTCATCGAATTTTTCCATCATATGCAGGGATTTACTTTGAAAGTCTTCTGAAGAGTTTGGACCGTTTAAGTTGCAGTGCATGAAAAATTTTCCTTCATAGACGAATTCAAAAATCGGAATTCTTTATCATTTTATGTATTGACAGACAATCCTGACTTGAATACTAATAGTGTTGCTAAATATGAGCAAATCTTTCCTTTGCAAGCTTTGTCTCTTAACAAGTACTCGCGATTAAAGAAGATTATAAATTAACTAGTTTTCATTAATATCGACTATATGTGGGAATCAAACTATATATAAAAAAACTTGTGTAAAAGCCAAATCTTTAATAAACTATATTCTTTTATTGTTCTCGTAGCTCAGTTGGATAGAGCGGTTGCCTCCTAAGCAACAGGTCGCGCGTTCAAATCGCGCCGAGGACAACTTCTTTTTTTACCTTAGATTAAAGACTTAATTTTACTTTAATTTATTAAATATTGTTTTATTCAAGGAGCATGTTAATGGATCCATATACAGGTGGGCTTTTACAATCGATATCGAAATTTTCATCGGATGTAAGTTGTTCTTTTGATACCAATACCAATCTTTTGCCTCGTCCCAAAAAATCTTCTGCTCCGCAGATTGAGCCACTCACCTTTGAGCATCTATCCGAAACCTGCCCTTGTCCCCGATCCAAAAAAATCCGTAAGTATAAAAAAATAGCCCAGGAAATGCTAAATATGATGGCAGGGCAAAGGATGGAATTAAAAGAAAAATTAACAAGAGATCCTGAGGTTGACAAAAAATTTGAAGTCGCTCCTTTAACGAACGAGCAATATGAATTCTTAATCCAGGAATATGCTGCAGCACTCACCTCCCAAAATCCAGCGTATGCTTTTGTCGTTGACTATTTTATGCAGCCCTCTAACCCCAGTGATGAAACCTATTTAAGAAGAATGGACCAGCTTTCTCCCGAGCACTTTATGGGAATTGTTGAACAGGGGCCTGCTGCTATCCCAGTGATTCTATTTGGAGTGGTCCATAGCCAGCAAACCGGGTTAACTGGATTTGAAAAGCAGCAAATGCTGATTTGTTTTTTAACTAATATATTTAATTATTGCTCTAACGTAGGTCTGCCGATTTTTCAGACATGGCAGGGGATTGATGTGATTGCTTTGCTAAGAACTATCCGGAATCCTGATAATGGTATTTGTTTAATTAAAGAATTTTATATTGATAGTAAAGTCGCTGCAGATACCTTAGAATATATCCTTAAAAATGGACAGCTCAATTTGAATGATAGCCGGGGCGGTGTCGTAGATTTGCGCAAAAAATTATGGAGACAGTGTGTTGCTGAAGAGAAAAACTTATGCGATTTTTACGCTTTGTGTGAGCAAATTAAAGTAGCTTGTCGGAAGTCTTCTTCTCTTTTTTCTAAAATTACCTTTGATCTTCCAGGGCTAAAATATTTTTTTATTGCAAATTCTCATTCCCCTTTGGATACCCGTTACCTCGAATTATTAGTGGACTTGGAAGAAGGTTTGCTTGCCCAAGAAAATATTTTAGCAAGTGACAAAAGGGGGGCGAGTGATCACAAGCTTTATCTGCAAACACACCCAAAAAACCCTTATGAAACCTTTTTAAAAAAAGCGCTAGCGATTAACGTCGAAGTTTCTCCTTATACTTTGAAAGTTTTACGTGGTTGGATTCATAACTTACCGTTTCTAGAAAAAACGAGTGCTTCTTTATTACCCACAATTCCTGAGAAGGAAAGAGAGCTTTCTCAGCGCAATTTGCTTGATCCGATGCTCTGTGATTTTTCGATTTTTACCGAAGGAATCTCTTCATATCAAAATCATCTTCATCTCTTACTTATCTATATGCGAGCCCTAGTCAATTGCCGCGAGCCTGCTAAAGAGATGATTTTTAAAAAAATTGAAGAGCAAATAGCCGCTTCCCGAGAGCTGCTGTATGGTGCAATGTTTGGTGTAACTGCCAAGTCCTTCTTTCAGTATCTCCAAGCTAAATATGGCACCCTATCTGTTTTAGATCAGATATTTTCTGTGGATCAAGCTGAAATTGAGTCAAGGAGTTCTGTAAATAATGAACAGGATTCATTAATTGAAAGTGCTAAAGCCGGCGAAATTTTAAGAAGAACGCTAGCGGCAAGAATCCCATCTCCAGAAGTGATTTCCACACCCCGTCGAATTCTGCCTGCAGCCAAGACTATTGCTTCTTCTGTAGCTGACTCTGCCCCTATTGTAGAAACAAAGTTAATTCAATCAACTTGGGAGCAATTATATCAGCAGATCGCAGAAGTGATGCTGCCGCTCTTTAAGTTCGATAGTTTTTGTTATGCGATGAATTTGGCTTTAAAGGGTGATTTTAAACAGCATACGCCAAAGTTAAAAGTTGAAATGGAAAGAAGCTTAAATGTGCTTTTCAAAAGCTACCAAACATGCAGAGCCTCTTCAGCTGAAGAGGCTAAGGCCGCTTTGTTCTATTTTTTTACAAATGAACTTCCCAGTCCATGTGTGAAGTTATTCCTATTGAAAAATGCTTCTCAAGATGCAATTCGAATGGAATTCAATGCAATAATTCTTAGGGCGGCCAAGACCGTACCTGTAGAAAATGGCAAATTCAATGAGATTATTCTTAATGCTTTTGTGCATCAGCTTGCTAAAACTATCAAATGGAAGAAAGAGCATGTGGCTCTTTTTCAAAATGAGGAAGAAGAGGAGAGAGGGAAGGAAATTTTAGCTCTCATATCCTTTAAAAATTCCTCAGATTCGTTGACAATCATGCCGACATTTTTTGATTTTTCGGCAGCTTTTTCTCTAAGAGGTTTTAGAGAAGACCGGCACCAAACCGCGGCAAGTTTTTTAATGAGCATCTTTTCAGAGCCATTACAATGCCAAGCAGATGGAAGGTTCGATTTAACGGAAAAGCAATTTGAAGAGTTTTATAAGTATTTAGAACGAAATGGGCCCACTTATTATCGCGGAGATAAAAGGAAGGAATTCCTCCTGATTTCTCGAGGAAAAGTGATCGATCAGCGCAAGATTGAACTTGAAAAGCCTTTGGTGGTGGATGAAAAGCTAGATGAAAATGAAAAAGAATGTGAGCCCGTCACCATCAAAAAGCACAAAGAAGCTTCTAAAGCATCTCTAGTCTGGTCTTTACCTAGTTTAAAAACTCAGAAAACTTTCGCCGATTCGCAAAATCCTTTTGATGAATATCTGAGGCTCGATGGTTTAAAAGTTGTCGATGGACTGTGGCGGAAAAAAAATAGACAACGCATTTTCCGGGCCAGTCAGAAAGTTGACCGGGTCCATACCAATCTTTCAGTTTTTTTGAACCAGTCTTCTGCGCAAATTGATCCAGAACTGTCTTTTTGTTTTTCTGGCTTAAAAGCCTACCAAAAAGAGGCAGTGCAATTTTTAGTCAAACTTAAAGCGATGAGATTGCATGGTGGATTGCTTGGATTAGATACCGGTCTAGGGAAAACGCCGACAGTAATTGAGTTTTGTGCGCAATTATTCAAGCAACTGTCAGCCCCGGTATTTTACACAGGGACCAAATCTACCGTTCTGCAATCTGAAGATTCTTTCCGATCTTTCATGGGTAAAATGATTCTGGAAGAATTGGGTCAATACTTTAAACTCTTCAAGATGGAGCATATCAATGGAGGGTTAAATCTCGCTAAAATAGAATGTTACTACGTCATTTTCTCTGCCTTTAAACAAACCTTAGAAAATGCCCAGAAAAATATTCCCACGAGACGTTGCAAAGCCGAAATTTTAGAGCAAAGACAAAATCAAAAGAAATTAATTGAAGAATTTTTGCAAGATTCAAGTCAGCTTTTTGAAGAATTTAAAATCGGTGCCGAGAAACATGTGAATTTAGCAACATTCTCTTACGAGAAATTGTTGGAATCGTACCAAGGAAGGCTTCCTCAAGGTTTATGGGATTTTAATATTTTTGAGGACATCATTGGAGCAGATGCTTGGGAAAAATTGACCGAAAATATTGCCAAAAAGAAAAAAATCGTAGTTGTCACATTAGAGATACTTGCTAAGCATGCCCAAAGAGTGATTGAATCCGCTCCTCAAAGTTTTATAGTCGATGAAGCTCACGCTATTGATAATCCCGATACCCTTGCCTTTCAAAATTTTGAATCTATTACAACCAGCCTACAAAAACGCAACCAGCCAGCCTTTATTGTTTTTGCTTCGGCAACCCTTTTTGAACATAGAGTCAGTAACCTTTTGGCATATCTCAAGCTGATTACTCCTCATTTTGAATTGGCAGAAGCAACTCAAGGGGTTATCCCCATCGCAGATTTGGCACTCATTATTCCGAAAAGATTGAATGATCTTGCCAATTCTATTTCTAAGTTATGCATGAACAAAAAAATGATTAAAGAAGAAGCGTTGGTCATGCTTTATAAAGAAATAAAAAGCTTATTTGCGCAAATGGAGGCTTTTAAAAAATCTTTGAGTACTGTGTCTATCCGAGTGAAAAAAAACGATCCTGCTATACGCGACCAATGGCAAGGGCGTATTCCTATTCCAGTCAATGTTGAGCATCAGATGGAGCTTAATGGGCAGCAAACCATTCGCCTAGATGAAATCCACAGGGAATTTACCAGTACCACAGAAATGGGTAAATTTTTTGCTTATTATAGGCGCACTTATAAAACCCTGTTTTATCCAAATATTCTTGAACCTCAAAATAAAGAAAATAAAACTATTCTTGATAACCTAGATAAAATGTCGATAGGGGAGATTATTGAGTGGGCCAAGCCTGCTCCCATGTTGACCTATTTCTTGACGGATCCGGGCTTCGAAGCAGCCTCTAAGGAGGGCGCTTTAATCTATGTCGATGAAACATTGAAGGGCAAAATCTTACAGAAATGCTTAGCGAAAAGATTTGGTGTAAAAGTTCCTTATCTAACAGGTGAAGTGAGCAATCTTAAACGTAGGACTATGGCGCAAAACTTTGAAAAACCCTTAGATGGAAAACCTCGCCTGTTTCTCTCAAATTCGGAAGCGGGTGCCGCTGGCATGGATTTTCGATTAGTTGGGCTGCATGTGTATTTTACCTTCTATGATTTCGATCCAAAGAAAAAAGAGCAAAGTGAAAATCGGATCTGTCGCGTCAATTCAGATAAAGAAAAAGTTTATGTCCATACGTTTCGTTTTGGCATCCCTCTTGAAAGAACATTGGACTGGCACAGCGAAAAGAAAAATGCTTCTGAAAATTATTATTTCAATCAATTACGCCCTGATTTTTCAAATCTTTATGAACTTTTCGAAGATATGATCCATCTTATGCATTTTGAGATTCCTGTCAGTAAGTATAGCGAGGATCTTGCAGCCAAGATAAAAAGTTTGCAGCACTGGATCATGGAATTTGCACGTGAAGATGACAAATTCGCGACCTGCATTGCAAGTCCGCAAGTTGTAAGCCAAAGCCAAGAGCTTAAACGCAAAGCGATTTGTTTAGAAAATGAAAAAGGCAAAGAAAAAGTTGGAGACTATAAAAGAGTAAAAGGTTCGCTTAAAGCTTCAGACGAAAAAGAAAAAGGAAGAGATCCGCTTGAAGAGCATACGGAAAAGGCTCTTTTGCCGCATGAAAAAGGGAAAGAAAAAGTAGGGCGTGGAATTAAAAGAGCTCGGGCGGATGAAAAACCCATTTCAGAGGCTAAAAGTAAAGAAAGTCCTTTGAAACAACGGAAGTTAGCAGCTGAGCCATCCATTCCAGTGAGGCCATCCCAGCCTATCCCAACGTTTCAGGGTGAGGATGCCAAATATGAATTAATGAGCAATTTTTTAACATCTTTTGAGTCTTTCTCAGGCTTAGATTTGCCGCGTTCACAGTTCTTCATTCAAAAGGATGAGAGGACGACTTTAGGATTTACTATTCTTCCCATGAGACAACGGGATCCTGGTCGAAAAGATAACTATGCCAGAACCGTTTTTGCAGGATATATGTTGAGTTTGCTAGAAGACTCAAGCCAGCAAACGCTGGTCAATGAGTTTAGGCAAGCTGAAGCTAAAGATGCCAAGCTTTATTTAACCGCTCGTGTGTCCTCAACGTTTCTAAAAAGAGAGCATCCTGAGTTAGGCCAACGTTTATGGGAAGAATTGCAATTTCCGTTTAAAGGCTCAGATCAAGAAAATGATTGGACTGGGTTTACCGAAAAAGTGATGATTGAAATCTATACGCCGGATGGCAGGCTTGAAATCCAAGGAACCGCTTCAAACGACACAGAGCAACCCAAGCCAGTTATTCGTCTCTTGCGTTTGGGAACGCATTTTGATCTGTTGCATTTAGTGACTGTGTAAGTACTCGTCGATACCTTGTACAACGCCCCATGCCAGTTGTTTTAAGTAGATCGGGTTTTTAATTTTTTGAACTTCTTTTTCATTTGTTAAAAACCCTCCCTCAACCAAAATAGCGGGCATATTGGTTTCTCTAATGACGGCGAAATTCCCATCCCGGACACCTCTCGATTTGGCTGAGGTGTTTTGGAGGATTTTGTTTAATACGCTATGGGCTAATTTTTTAGATTCGGCGACTCTGTGGGCAGTGGGATCGGAATGGTAGTAGTAGATTTCGATCCCTTCCGCTTTTTTACTGGGAGCTGAGTTATAATGCAGGCTGACAAAAAGAGCCGGTTTTTGAGAATTGGCAAAAGCCGCGCGTTGATCTAAGGGGACAAAGAAATCCGCATTCCGGGTCATGGAAGTGCGATAGCCTAATTGTTTGAGATAGGTGCGCACTAGACGGGCAGTGGCAAGGTTTAAATGCTTCTCCGTATAGTTATCGGCTTCTGCTCCGGCATCGTCGCCTCCGTGTCCGGCATCAATGACGATCAGAGGTTTGAGAGGTGTTTTGCGATAGAGTGTTTTGCTTGCCATCCGGCGAGGCATGGGATGCGATTGGACCAAAACAGGTTTTTGTTCAATCTGCATCGGGGGCGGGCGTGAGCAGGAGAGTAACAGCAATCCTACAAGAAGCATAGAGAGTAGCGCGAAATTGTGAAAAGAAAAAACCTTCATTATTTCCCAACTGGATTAAGACATTTATTGTGACAAATTTCCTTTGCGACCTGGCAGTCGTCAAACTCTACGGTTTGATGGGCAAAAGCTTGCGTGGTCTCATGTCCTTTTCCGGCAATAAGGATGATATCTTCCGGTTTAGCATTGTCAATGGCATAAGCGATGGCTTGATAGCGGTTAGGTTCGATGTGGTAGCGGTCGTTTGAGCCAAACCCTTGAATCACTTCTTGAATAATGCTTAATGGGTCTTCAGAACGTGGATTATCAGAAGTCACGATGCTCAGATCAGAAAAAGCCGCACAGGCTTTAGCCATTTTAGGCCTTTTTGAACGATCCCGGTCCCCGCCGCAGCCAAATATAGTAAATATTTTTCCTTTCTTGAGCTGTGCTAAGCACTCTAGTACATTGTAAAGAGCATCGTCGGTATGAGCAAAATCGACAAAGATTTTCAGATCTAAATCGTTAGGAATGGGTTGCAGTCTCCCTGGAGGGGGAGGGAAAAAGCGTGCGAGTTCTAAGAGGGTGCTTAAAGAAACTTTACGTACTAAACCCACGGCAAGAGCGGCCATGCAATTGTAAAGGTTGAATTTCCCAACTAATGGAAAGAAGGCGGGTGTAGTTTGATTTTGATAAAGCACGTTGACTGATGTCCCTGCAGCAGTAAATTCGAGGGGAATAAAGCGTAGATCTGCTTCTTTTTCCAGGCTGTAGGTAAAAATGGGAGTTTTGAGATCGCGCAAGATAAAAGCCTTCCAGGGGCAATCTTGGTTAGCCACAATGAATTTAGCAGGTTTTTTATTGGAAGAACCGGTCTCTAATCCTAAGAACAGTTTACGTTTGGCTTCTGCGTACCCTTCCATGTCCAGATGATAATCCAGATGATCTTGCGTCAAGTTAGTATAAACGGCGACATCATAATCAATGAACTCTACGCGTTTTTGATCCAAAGCGTGCGAGGTGACTTCCATAACGGCTGAATGACACCCTTGATGGACCATTTCACGGAGCATCTGCTGGTTGGAATGCACATCCGGTGTGGTATGAGTGGCTTTATAACGATAGCGGCCAATGATATATTCTATGGTGCCAATTAAACCGCAAGGCCCTGCAATATGGTCTAGTAAATGCTTTAGCAAAAAGGAGGTTGTTGTTTTCCCATTTGTTCCGGTAATGCCGACGGTAAAAAGTTCTCGGGAAGGCATGCGATAGAAATTGCCTGAAAGTTGTCCTTCGAGGGCATTGATGTTAGCGCAAATGATCTGGGTGACATCCTTAAGCGAGGGGTCGTAGATATCGGTAAGGATGGCTATGGCTCCATGGTTGATGGCTTCGGGAATGTAGCACGCCCCATCATATTTCGAGCCTCTTCTGGCAACAAAAATGTTACCGGGTGCGATCAATTTGGAATTGGCACAGATCCCTGTAATTTCAATGTCTTTGGATCCTTTTACTTGCAAAATGGGGATGTCTTTTAAGATTTTTTTTAATTTCATAAGAAAATGTGTATCGGTTACCGTTTTGATTAGGCTTTGTTATTCCACTTTTCATACATTTCTTGCAACTTCCGTGTTTCCTGAATCCAATCTGCCTTTTCGCTATCATACCTCGGATCCCCTACAGGATACCCGTAAGGGTCATCGGGCTTGATTCCCAAATACTCTAAAGATTTGAGGGCGATTTCTCTAAACACAGGCGCTGTGGCTATTCCTCCGCGGGTGTTTCTACCGATGCCGGGAATATAGCAGGATTCAGGCTCTTCAATGGTGACTAAAAGCACAAAAGCCGGATTAGTGAGCGGCGTAAAGCCTACGAAGGTGGCGACATTCTGGGTTTTTGAATAGACGCCGTTGATAATTTTTTCCGCTGTGCCTGATTTGCCGACTTCAGTGTAACCCCATATATCCCCTCTCTGGCCCGATCCGCCGGGCTTGGTCACATATTTTAAGGCCGTGACGACTTCTTTGACAATAGATTCTGAAAGTACGCGGGGGAAATGTTTCCGTCTTTCCTCTTGGGTATGATCTAAGAGGATGGTTTCAGTGCCATCTGGATTTTTTTTGATAATTTTGCGCACAAGCGTTGGATTGACCATATATCCTCCATTAGCGAGGATGGACCAGGCCCTGACCGTCTGAATGCTATTTAACTGAATGTTATGACCAATGGCAAGCGAGAAGGGGGTGGGTGTAGACCATTCCAGTGCTCCATTAGGATGCTTTTTACCAATCCTTGGGAGCAAGCCGGCACTTTCAGCAGGAAGCTCAATGAAGGTTTTTTGACCAAACCCGAATGTTTCGGATAAAACACCGCGGTACCAGGCATTGCCAAGGCGATTAATGATTCTCTCTACAATCCTTGCCATATAGATGTTTGCGGATCTTCGTACCGCCATATTCATATTCATATACGAGTGATGACTTAAATCTTTTAAGTCTTTCCGGCCAGGAAAGTGTCCGCTGGATGTAGGGAGCATTTCAGCAGGGTCGAATAAGGGTTCCTCATGCATCTTCTGCAGATGTTCATTTGCCATAAGGGCGGTTGCTACTGTAAAGGGCTTGACGACAGAGCCTGGTTCATTGGCATCGGTCACTGCTTTGACTTTAGTGTGTTCAATCAAATGCGGGTCATTAAAGTGCTTCTGGTAGTCGGGTGGATAGAAAAAAGGATACTGAGCTAAGGCTAAAATTTCCCCCGTGTGCGGGTCCATCATGACAGCCCAGCCCCCCTTCCCTTTGCATTTTTTTACTCCTTTGGCGATTTCCTCTTCTGCAATAGCTTGCAGGCAGTGATTAATCGTTAGGTAAACATCAGCTCCATTTTCCGGCGGAGTAATGACCTCGCCTGTTTCAAAAGCATGTCTAGGCGAGCGCATCAAAAGTCTTTTGCCTTGTTTTCCTTGCAGATACGAGTTAAAATGCAGCTCAAGTCCCCCTGTGGGAAGGGCTTGTTTGGTGTTTTCATCTTTTTGAGCTTGAATTGTATGGAGGACTTGTCCAAGAAGCTTCCCAAAGGGATAGGAACGTTGGTAATCGGAGATAAAAAATAAGGCATTACGCGCAATTTTATGTTCTTTGGCATAAGCCAACCACCATTTGAAAATTGTATCCTGTAGGTCCGGGTCAAGCCACATCGCTAGTTTCCGACTACGGCTTTTGATTTCGAATTGCTGCCGTAGATGAACCCGTTCCTCATCTGCTTGTTTCAGGGTCTTAGATAGGTAATCTGCGATAGGGTCACGTTGCTTTTTAGGAATAGATAAGGGATCTATATAGAGATGGTATTTTTGAATATCAACGACAAATTTTTGCGAAGGCTCAGCATGACCGCGTGTGATGAATGTATTCGAAATAAAGCTGCCGCGCACAAAGGGTTCGTCAATGGTGAAGAAATGTTGTTTTCGCGCTTCATGCGTCCATTTTTCACCTTGGGTAATTTGGATGTTAAAAAATTGCGTGATGAGTATCGCAAAAAGGGCAAAAATAAATAGGGCAATCAGTATGAGGCGCTTGCGGTCTTCGATCGTGATTTTAGGAGAGGAATTTCGCATGACAAGCTCGAGTCATTCTTTATTTAATCTTTACATTTTGATCATAGTATAACGGCTTTATTTAGTCTAATTTAATGAGGATTCTATGGTACGCCCTACCCAAGCTACAACTGCTGAAACAATGCAATTTTGTTCATTTCTCCCACCGCCTAAAGTCGATCTCAAACCGGATGTGCCGGACAGCAAAATAAATGTAGAAGAGGGTATTACACAGCATTCATGGCTAACCGAAGAACTTAAGAAACCACTCTCAAGTACCTTTAACTTTAAAGTATTTGCGCAAGAAGCATGCGATCCCTTCATTAAAAACACTTCGCTAGAAGGCAATTCGATAGAGTCTGCTTTAGATCGGTTTTTAGATTGTTGGGAACGGTCAGAGGCTTCTCAAAGCGCTCCTGGAATCCGTGATCTTTTTAGAGAAGCCTTAACCTGGGCCAGAGAACTATCTCATGTAACGGATTCAAATGCGGAGGACCAAATAGCAATTGCAGCACAAGCTGTCGCTAAAAAAATGATAGACAGGGTTTCGGCATTGAAGATTGGAGAGCAGGTTTTACTTCCGGGAGGATGGACTAAGGGCGATAATGGAGGGCATGCACTCTATATTTTAATTAAGAAGACGAGTAAAGATACTTATTCTTTGGTAGTTTCCACGACAGGGGCTGGTCTTGAGTACAATTCTCATGTCATTGACGGAGAACTGCGTGCGGATACTTTTTTTCGTTTAGAGAAGGTTAAAGCTAGCAATTTATGCTCAGAGGAATTTTTTCAATCTTTGATAGAATTGAACACACTGCCTAGCTGGAAGCATTCTTTAAATTTCGAAGCAAAAAATCTTTATGAGGGCATTTTACTTGCAGTCAAAGGGAAGCGCAAGACCCCTCGTTTTATGAAGAAAGATCGAAAATTCATGCGTAAACCTCAGCATTCTGGCTCTTGTTCGACTGAGGCTATCTTTGGGTTTATACGCGCTATTATGCTGGAAGAGCCTAAAACGGTAGCGCAAAAACGAATCGCCTTGCAAAAATATCGGACTTTTAAATTCGCTTACCGGAAACGGTCTTTAGCTGATGCTTGTGCCTATTTTTTTAATCCTGCCACTCCTTGGTCTAGAACAGAACATAAATTGATTGCAGCGAGTAGTGCTAAACTAGCAAGGTCAGCGCACAAATTATATAACGATAAATTGCTGTCTGAAGATGAAGTTAAAACGTGTGCCTTTACTGAGTTAGATATTAAGAATCGTTTGAGTGCCAAGAAAAAAGAAGATCAAGCACTTCATGTGGATCATACTGAAATTTCCTTCAAAATATCACAAAATCCCAAGGGCAAGGCGCCTGTCCCTTTAGCTATGCCTCCATTAGCGAAGCATAATCAATCTGCGCCTAAAAAGACTTCCCCGATTCAATCCGTACCAGACTATCCGCTTCCAAAGGTTGAGGAAATCACTTCAGCATTGATCCCCCAAACTTTGCAAAGCTGGGTGCAGCAACTCGAAAAATACTCCACAACACCTCATGTGGATCCGAATCAGATTAGTGAGTCTTTAAGCAGCTTTTTATATGCGCTCCCTCTGCCGAATTCGATTGAGGGACAAGAATTTTGGAACAAGGTTCCGGACGAGCAAATCAACCCTTGCCTGGCACAGTTGTTTAAGCTCTCCCGTTTTTACTTCGAGCAAGACCAATCCAAACAGCCTTCGCCTAAAGCCATCATTGGAAGTCATATCGCTATGGTCTTGGGCGAAAATTTGAGTCGGAGGCAAAAGGAAAATAAACTGAAGGATTATCATCTGGATTATTCAGGTTTAATCGCCTTTTCACAGTCCATACAGACTACGCTGGTTTCTCCAATTGATCAAAAAAAACTTCAGGATGTTTTACAAGCGGCCTTGCCTGAATATCAATTGTCTAAATTTATTTCTGCGAAGAAATTAAAGGCGATGCAAGAAAAAGCTCTTTTTTCTCTTTATGGGGCTAAACTTTTTCAATTTGTGCGTTCAGATAGCAAAGAAATGGGGATTCGTTTCTATGAACTATTTTTAGAGCAGGCTGCCGATGAATTGGAAAAACGTGGTCTCGGACTAGCAACCATAGAAACTAAAATTGCAACAGTGATGTGTGAAAGGGTAAAGGGTAGCGGCCTTTTGCCGGAAGGTTTGCTTTATCTGCGGCAGCTATCCTTTTTTGCTACAGGGATGTTACAGGCGCCCGATACCAAAAGTCCAGCTGAATGGTATTATCATTTTGATCCAGATAGTGAAACTAAAAGAAAAGAGAATCTCATTTTTGTTTCTATAGAGGACGGGAATGGCCTATTGCAATTAAGTAAAAAATCGAAGGGGATTCATGTTTCTTTTAATTACTTAAAATCACCTCCAGGGGCGGGAAAAAAAATCTCAACACATTTTTTGGACTCAAAGCAAAATCATGTGATGGGAAAAATCCTCGAAGAAGAGCTCCGTGATTGCGGCATCACAGGCGTTGAGAAGGTGGATGAACTTTCGCGCGCAATGGCTTATTACCAGGAACGTTCAGAAGCCCTATTTGAAGATCCGATTGAACAATATATTTTTTCCCAGCACTTGCTTCGTCCTGGAAGACTATTAAACCAACTCATGAATGAACCTCGAATGGCGATCAAACTCATGAGTTTTATTAATAATCGACTCGCTTTTTTCCAATCATGCGGCAAAAGAGACCCGCTACTATACTTTTGCAAGTTGGGACATTTTTGTAAGCGTTATGTCAACTATGCTCAGAAGCAGAATCCAGCAGGTTTCAAGGAATTGGAAACCGATCTAAAAAATATTTTAATTGATTATCGCAAAACAGCCATTGAAGCGATTATTCCTAAATGCATTACGCTTCCTGAGCGCAATGCAGTGTATCAAAGTTTAAAAGATTTCCATATCGGCGCAAATATAGATTCTCTCTCGCATGAAGACATTAAAACGATTGGTTTAGATTTCTTTCTAGCCAAAATTTATGCTCCTATTTCCCTTGTACACCAAGCTAAAAAAGCGAATGCAGACCAATTAAATCTTGTAAGCGAAAAGAAGACCCATAAGCCTATTTCAAGCGAATGGAATTCTGAAGTGCAAAAACAGTTCTACTCCATTTTGCTGCCAAAAGTACAAGATATCATGAAGAACGATCATGCAGCACGAGATGAGATTCTGAATGGAATATTAAATAAACTGACCCAAAATGATTATGGACTGACCTGGACAGGCGATTATCCTAAATTTATTTCAGGTCAATTTGAGATTGATCTTTTCACAAATAAAGTTTCAGATAATGGCAAAGTTTTTGCAAATCTCCCTGAATGGCTTTTTGAACGTGATAAAAACTTTAGCTTAATTTTTGATGAAATTTCTGAAGTTAAGGTGAAAGAAGATGGTCGATACCTTATCAAAGATCGTCACGGAATGACTGAGCTGGAAGTATACCCTAATCAAAAAAAATTCATTGCAGAGAGGCTTATCAATGGGGTGAACTATCGTTTTACCCCGGAAACATCGTTTCCATCTTCTTTTAACGCAGAAATGCAAAATCATGTCATAGACTCAACAACATCGATTTGGCTTAGTCTGGAACCTACCGATCCGCATTACCTGATTAGAAAGGAAAAGCAGCAAGATGGCAAAAAAACAAAAGATTTGATTGTTCATTTAGCTCAAGTTGCGCCAGGCAATTATGCCATAGATTGTGTCACAGATGATCCGAAGAAAAAACGGGTTTTGATTAACCCTTGGCATACTGAATGCCTGGCTTCTCTCAAAGACTTTGAAATTCCGAGATACATTTTTTTCTGGGCTGACCCGGCAAATTTAAGCGTTATCAAAGAAATTGAAATGAAACGGTTTGGCTTACATTTTGATGTCATGCAAGAGAAAGATGGTGAAGCAAAAGCGTGGTGCCGCGAAGTTCCAGGCTACTATTTAAGCCAAAAGCAAAAGCAAGAGTTTGGCGATGAGTGGCCCTCTTACCTATTGCTACAAAATGCTGCAGGCCAAAAAAAAGTATTAATCCCTAAAGCAGATAGCATTACCGTTGAATGCAGCGACCCTAAAAAGCCTTTTGATATAAAACTGGTGTTTTCTCAGCAAAGTAAAGCTACATGTGATGCCCTGCTTTATGATCTCGAAGAAATTGAAGGTGTCAAGGGATTGAGAGCCTCTTCAGTGAGTGATTCGTTATATTTAGCTGCTCTTTATTTAGAAAAAAAACGTTACAGCGATGCCCTTTATTACATTGGCAAATCACATAATCTAGGCATTTTTTCTAATGGGGATATTAAAGTTATTAAGAAAATGCTCGAACATTTTTTTCATGATGGCCATCCTTCAGCCACTGTGACAGGTCTTAAAGTTTTGCTGATGGTTGAAGAAAACAAATTAAAATATGATCCCAACTATCATCTTTCCTTTGAAACCAAAAATAAAAGAAACGTGGGACCCAACCAGCAATGGCAAGACGCTGCAAATAAATATCTTGAATATGTGCAGAATCTAAATAATACCTCTGTTGCTAAGCTGACAATAGAGGAAGAAAAATCCATTTTACGTCTATTTATGTCTAAAGGTTTTGATAAAACACCTTATGCTCCTTACTTAATTCAACGAATTCAGCAACTAATGTATCCCCAAAAAAAAATCTCTCCAATTGCGATGCCTAATCCCGATTCGCAAATGCCAGTTAAATTTGGGACTGCTACTTGCTCCAGTCATACCTTTTTCAACTTTTTTAAAAGTGGTGAATACAAAGCAGTAAGTCCTAACCAATTAATAATGAGCATGACCAAAGAAAACTTTTTGACTTACTTTGTTGAGTATTATGAATGGGCTCGTTCAGGAACTCCTGCGGAAAAATTACATTTGAAACGCTTATTGGAGATGCTCAAAGGGACGCACTTTTACCAACAAGAACGCACCGAAAAGCGCAGTGAAGTGATGTTTCTCTTTGAGGTTTTAAAAAGAACTCTGGCAAAACCACAGAATTTTCCTTTACGTCACGAAATTTTCCGCCTCAGCGAGGAAGGGGAGTTTATGGAAAAACATAGATTCTTTAATGAACGTATTGTAGCAAAATTACGCAATTCCCTCTTAGAAGATATTCAGGTCATTTTCGAGAGATTGAAAAAACTTCCCCAACAACTTTTGTTATCCATAAAGTATTCTCTATCTATCGGTGCAGTGAAAAAATTTATGTTTTCAATGCCTCAAGAACCTAAAAATGCTCATGCGAAAAAGATCCCATTCGCGGCTAATTTGTCTCAACTAGACTTAGCCGATAATGCCTTCTTTGAAGAAATCTTTAAAAATAATTTTACTGTCGAACAGAAACCGATTGAAGATGATATCAAGATTGAGCAAGAAGCGAATGATCCTTTATCCAAAGCTTATTTAGAAAAAATAAAAAAAGATTTAGAGCAATTTTACGAAACGAGATCTAAGACTAAGAGCTTTTATCACTTAAATTCTCCCCTAGACCTTCCACAGACAAAAAAGATACTCGCCAAGGGATTAGAAACAGCTTTGAGCAAGCTTTCTGCCAAGGAAGCTGAGTTGTTGACCTTAATTAATAAACCTTCTGAAAAAAACTTTCATCTGGACATCTTAAGGCGCGCAGGTAAAAAAATTCCGACTTTAAGTTTAAGTCAGGCCATTGAACTTTTTGAGGAAGGAAGGCTAGATCGCTATCGTCAACTGACATGTCTTACCGATGCTGAAATTGTTCGTTTTGAGTCATTAATGACGCAATACCTCGTGTCCTCCACTAGAAGTCAGCAAGCGATGAGACTGATGGACTATCTTCAAACCTTTGAAAAACTGCCTGATGAGGCTGATGAAAAAGTCACATTGATTCAAAAAATGGGTGAAGAATTGACAGCTACAAGACAGTATTCGGAAGCTAATGCGCAGCAACAGCGCTATCTGAGGGCTCTACTCGTCTTTGAGCATCGCAATAAATTACTATTAAGGAAAAAACAAGTTGATGTTTTAGATAGAGTTTTAAACCATCCCCATCCGACGGAACTGATTTTGCAGTTGGGGACTGGTTCTGGAAAATCTAAAGTTCTCGCACAATTATTTGAGTGGATTAGACGTATAACTACAGGGCATGTGGCTAACCTTTGGCCGAGTGCCCTATATCCAGTTAATAAGTATGATATCAAAAAACAATCGGAAGCAACTTTTAACCAGCGTTCAGACACCTTTGATTTTGATCGTGAAAATTCCACCGATATTCATCATCTTGCTTTCGTCCATCGAGAACTTAAAAGAGCTCGTATTGAAGGTCGTCAATTGAACGCCCGTCCTGAAAGCTTGCAGTCAGCAGAATTAAAATTTCTGGAAACCTTATTTAATGCGAGCCAAAAAGGAAAAGCTGCTTTTCAAGGCAAAATCAATCAATTTCAAGAAATTTTAAGGGAATTTTTGCGCACGGAGTTTCACTTCGATGAAGCGCATATCACTTTAGGATCAAAAAAAGAAGTCAATTTTACTGTTGCAGAGGCTTCTACCGAGCCCCTTGATAATATTCTCTTTCTTGAAGAAATGTTCCGCTATTTATCTCAAGATGCGGAAGTTGCTCAATGGGTTAACATTAAAGCCAATCAACAGCACTTGATTTCAAAAGAAACCATTAAAAAACAGATCTGCCCGGCTCTTGCTTTGCACATGGGCAAATTCCTCGAAATCGATGCGGCTCAACAAAAAGAGTTTCTCGAATATGTGATGGGTAAAACTCCGCAAATCCCGCAATGGGTAACAACTCATCCTAAAAAACAACAAATTGGCTTGCTGAAAGGAAAATTAACTGTTCTGCTTCCTGAAATCTTATATAAAAGAATCGTCAATGTGCATTTCGGGCTTTCTAAAGTGGATCCTAAGAAAAAACATGCAAAACCTTATGAAGCAAGTGATTCTCCCGTCGAAAATGCAGACTATGACAATATTCATGAAACCCTCTCGAAAACCTACCTGACTTATCTCCATAACCGGCTTAAAGATGACCAGATCTGGGAAATGATCAGCCATTTGCAAGCGGCTGCTTTATCAGAGTCTAAGCGTCGACTTATTGATGTCAAAGAGACAAAGGCCTATCAATTTTATGCGAAATATTTTCCCCTAGGACTTGGAGAACTATTTGGCATCGAAAAAAAACATATTGCGGATTGGTCAAAAGACATCAATGTGCAAGATGAGATTATTTTTTATTACATCCGCACTTTCGTAGCCCCCTCTATTAAAAAATATGCATTGAAATTCAAAAGCGATGCGCAAAACCTAAAATCTCAAGTTGGTAGTTTAATGGCCATGTCGGCAACACCTGGCAATCCAGCGACATATGGGTTTACAACCAAATATCAGTCTGATTTGGGAAGTGATGAACAGGTCCTCGAAGCCCTTGCTAAAAAATGTGCGGATCCCAAAACGTTGCACAGCTTACCTGCGGATTCTTCGATGGAGTTTTTTGAAAAAATTCTCGCTGAAATTTTTCTTAAGAATAGCGGCTTCAGGGTCTTGATCGATATCGGTGCTCTTTTTAAAGGATTGAGTAATTTAGAAATGGCCGAAAAACTCCTTGCACATTTCACAAAAATAGACCCAGAAATTAAAGGGATCGTCTTTTTTCATGGAGAAATTTTGATGTCCCTTGAGGTCGATCGTAAAGAACCTATTCCTTTTGAACAAAGTCAGCTTGCGCCTAATCATCGCTTTACTCTTTATGATCATAAACATGCGTTTGGGCTGGATATTAAGCAGTCTTCACGTGCTAAAGGACTAGCAACTTTTGCCAAACATAACACCAAAGATGATATTTTGCAGGGAGCCGGGCGCATGCGTGAGCTGCTGCAAGACCAGGATCTGGAATGGGTAACCTCGCAAAGCGTTTTAGAGGCTATGCATACGAAACCTGAGCAGTTTACCTTTAATGATTTACGTAATCTAGGTTTCAAGAATCAGGCTGAATTAGAGGCTGATGACCTGCAGAGATCTATCAAGCAGCAGATGCGCAATGAAATACGCTCTGTATTAATGAAAAAACTCATTTTCGCTAAATCGGAAAGTCAGGCCATTAAGTTTTTCAAGGATTTTGCCCCTATTCTTCTTGAGAAAGTAGAAACGGAAGCCTTTAATCTTTATGGCGGCATTGCGCAAAAGAGAACAGACCGCGAAGACTTGATCCTGTATCGTGACGGTCTCCTCAGAGAGCTAGCCAAGCTGACAAAACTTAAGAGATCTGAAAAAACTGCGATCAGAAAAAAGCTGCTTGGTTATGAACAACGCATTCAGGAAAAGGAAAAGTTTTTATCTCCCAAGAAAAAACGGCATCTCGTGAGCATTGGTGTAGAAGCTGAGATTCAGCAGCAAGTGGAAACCAAAACCGAAGTCAATCGCGAAATTCATGCAACCGATCTCAAGGATTTGCAGATCTTGAAGCCAACCCCGTGGCCAAGTAAAATGAATCTATATGAAGACCAGTGGATGAAACCAACCTCCACTCAAGTACTAAGAATTAAACAAATTCTAAAGCGTTTAATCTGTCTCCCTAAAGATTTTGGCACATTATTAACTAAACCTGTCCGGAATCCTAGAGGCGGTTTGATTGGGGCTTTTGTGACGGGGTTGATTATGCCACCAGTTATTATAGCAGTGGTCCCTATTTTTGCTTCTTTAGGAGCAGTTGCCTTTGGTGCTATTGTTGGAAATGGGATATTTCCGCTAATCGGAAGAATTACTAAATTCAATCAGTCCTGTCGGTTGTATCAAGCGAACACAGTTGTGAAAATGGCGAAAGACCGCAAAATTTCGACCTTCCATAAATTTTTCCAAAATAAGCCTCAAACTGCCTTACTCATGACAAACAATTTTATAACCCTTAAACCTCAGCGTACTGAAAATCCTGTGTTGCCTTTAGGAAAAGAACAGAAGCCTTTATATGAAGTTTTAGTCATCCAAGATGAACTCCCTGATGGGAATAAGAAATTGACGGTGATGATGGGAGATCAGTCGACAGATGCGTACTTCTGGCGCCAGAAGCTTGAAGAGGATGTTACTCAAACTCCAGCAGAAGTAGCCAATGCACGTAAAAGAAAAATCTGTCTCTATGATTTAAATATCGGGATAGTGCAGAACGGGAAAAATGCTTTTGATGAGCAAGCCTTAAAAGATAATCCGCTATTTCAAGAACTGATTGTTAAAGCTAAAATATACAATGCTGATGTTACCTACACAGATAAAGAAGAAGTCGCCTTAAAAAGGCTTGTAAGGACCCCTAAAGTCAAGACCAAATTGCGTGCTTTTTTTGATAAAGCTCAGACCTGGCACGATGCAAAACGCATGCGGTTCCAGGATAGCCCAATCGACATTGTCCTTAATGAAAATGCAGCAACCTCAGCAGCCTAAACCACAGAGACACAGACTCGAGTTTAGCATTTTTTAAAGATTTTAAGGGGTGTTATTAAAAAGTATTCGATAAATTTCTAGCGCTGAGCGAGGGGATTAATTCTCGATTCAATCAGACTTTTAAGTTTATATTGCCCATATGCATGCATATGGGCAGTGACTATGACACTTGCATTGGCAAGTGTCATATGAGAAAATCTCTCAAGACATATTTAGAAACAACTTCATGAACCTTTCTGTGCCTCTGTGGTTCTATTTCGCTCCACTATTGGAAAGCAAAGATTGTGCAATTCCCATTCCAGGGGTTATGCTGCCTCTCTGCGTCTTTGGCATCGCGTTGAATGCCCTTCACAAGCTTTTTAGAAGCAATCCTCAACATCTCCTGAAAAAAAGGCTAAACTCGAATCGGTGTCTCTGTGGTTTGCCTTGAACCCGTAAAATCACAGGCCTATACCCCTATGATTTTCCTAGATTCATAAAATCACAGATCTGTGTCTTAATCTGCTTTGATGTGGAAGGTTTTCATCGCCTTATTTAGATTTTGAGCGGATTGACAGAGTCGTTCAATTTCGCCATAAAGTTGAAGTGCTGAATCTGTAATTTGACTCGCATCTTGACTGAGTTCGATGACAGATTTTTCGATTTGCTGAGCACTGTTGGCTTGACTTTGTATGCCTTGATTTGCCTCTTCAAAACGTCCGATTTGATGCTGTGTTTGTGCGATCAAGTTTTTCAACTGTTCATTGATGAGAGTGGTGCGAGAGGCTTGATCTTGTACTCCTTCGGCGAAATTTTTCACCCGAGCGACTGAGGTAGATACTGCTGGAAAGAGATCATTTACCCCTTTTTCGATGTATAAAGTGGCATAAGCTGTTTGATCGGCAAGTTCACGTATTTTGTTTGCGACAATAGAAAATCCTGCTCCCTGGATCCCTCTGCGATGGGAGACTAGTGCCGCGTTTAAGGAGAGTAAGTTGGCTTGATCCACCATTTCAACAATGGTACCGATCACATGCTGGACTTTGACCACTTTTTCTTCCAGTGAGGAGAGCGTCATTACAATCTTATTTGATCCCTTCATCATTTGCTGCATGAGAATTTCCATTTCGCTTAAACCTTCACGCCCGGCTTCTGCTAAGCTCGCCGTTACTGAAGCCGCATGATTGACCACGGGAAGCGTGTGGACGAATTCCCGCACATTTCGCGAAATTCTTTTCACATTGTCCTTGACTTCTACAATGGCTTGTTCCTCCTTAATAACCGTCGTTCCTAGTTGCTTAGCTATCTCTAAGATCTTTAAACTGGTATCAAAAACATTGGTGGTAATTACATCGACCTGTTTCAGCATGTGCATATAAAATTCCGCCATTTTGTTAAATGCAAGCGACATCTGGGCGACTTCATCATTCGAAGTAATCTGCACCCTGGCTCCCAAATTGCCTTTGGCAAGCTCTTGTGCGGCTTTTTCCAACTCAGCCAGAGGCTGGCGGATCACTCTTGTTACATAAAATAATAGCACAAGCAAAGTACCCAATATGACTGAAACAGTGGCAATCCTCTCACGTGTTTGAAAGGTATTATACTGAGCATGAAATAATTTCCTCAGTTGAGCCATACCCTCTTGATTAAGTGTTTCACTTGCGGCTAAAACTTCTTCGGCTGCCTTAAATTCGGCTGCCAGCTCTTGTTTTTTTGACGTGTGCAATTGAAGCTCGACTGCCTCAATAAAATGCGCGATATACTGGTTAAAATTTTCCAATCGCAAAATTAAAGGAGAGTTGGTCACGGAATTTAACAAAAAAGGATTTTCCTGAATGGCTTTTGTAATCCCATCGGTCACCTCATCGCTATTTTGTTTTAGCTTCTCTAAAAATACTTGAATGCTTGCCCTGTTTATGGGGTTGATGAGATTGGGAAATTCAAGTGCGCTTTTCTCAACGATTTTAAAGATGAGGTATTGCGTTTCGATTAAACGCACCATAAAAGCCTCGGTAAAGCGATGGGTTCCACTATCAAAATTTAGGGTCAAGTGAGAGTTTTTTTGATTTTTGGCAAGGATATGCTGCAGGGTTTTGATGAGTTCATGATTTAAAAAACTTTGATTCTCAGCTTGCTTTTTGGATTGTTTCCAAATCCTCGTATAAATATCGAATAATTTAGTCAATTCATAAAGTTTTTGTTGCTGAAGCAGATAGCGTATGTGAGCAATACTTTGATCAATGTCTTGAATAAAGGAATTTTCGGCTATTTTTTCGCCTTTTGAGAGAAGGAGACCTTCTTGAATATTTTGATCATTTAAATGGGTTAATTCTTGATGGACGTTTAATCCGATCATTTGCAGCTTAATAATTTTAATAAACTGGTCTTGCGAAATTTTTAACATGATAGCTAAAACGATAGCCGAAATTGCCGCTGAAAAAATGACGAATTTCACTTTCCCGGAATAGCTAAATTTGGCAAAAAAAGCATTAAGACCATTTCTAAAGGAGGAAATCATGTTCTGTTCGTTTTAAAATTAGACATTAAATCATTCAAACTCACTGCAGATTCATTTAAAGTATCGATGCTTTTCTGTAAATCTTGTATGGCATGGGTATTTTCTTTAGATAAAGCACTGACATCAATAATAGACACCATAATCTTTTCGGCATCATTTGCTTGTTCTGCCATAACTGTGGCGATCATGTGAAATTGTTTGGTTTGATCAGTGACTTGTCTAGTAATTTCACTGAGCTGTTGACTGACGTTTGTTAACCGCGTGACATTCGCTTTAATCTCTTTTAAATAATTTTCAACTTTTTGAGCTGCTTGGCGGGTATTGAGGGAAACTTCAGAAATAATCTCTTGGATCGCATTGGTTGATCCTGAGGATTTTTCTGCAAAAAGTTCAATATTTTGTGTAATTTCTTTGAATACTTTTGAATTGGGAATCGACTCGATAGCGGCATTTAAAGAGAGAAGATGCGTTTGTTCCGCCAATTCGCTCATAAAATTGATTAAATCTCGAATATACTTAACCTTTTGATCGACGTTTTGTAAATGATCGAAGATCTGCGTGGAAACTTTCGCCAGCTGTGCCATTTCCCCCTGCACATGTAAAAGGCCTGCAGTCGCATCATCAGCTAACTCAAAAGCAGAAGTAAAGCCCGTCATTTTGTTGGCAATTGAACGGGCATTAAAGGCTATTTCTTTAGCACTGTTTTCAATATTGAGTGAGCTCTCTTCCTGGTTCACTAAAACCGTTGCTTGCTGATTAATCGCGAGCCTTGTTTGTAAAGATGATTCTTGGACAAGCTGTGAAAGGGCTGTTAAATTTTCTAGAAAGACCTTCATTTTCTGTGCCACAAGTTCAAAAGCCCGCCCAATTCTGCCAAATTCATCCCGATCATTGAAATAAGGGCTGGTCGAGAAGTTGCCGCGTTCGAGTGCTTCAATATGAGAAAGGAGTGCTAACAGATGACGACTCAAAATTTTAAGAAAAACAAATGTAAGGATGATCAAAGTTGATATTCCTATGAGCGCTAAAGTAAAGTATTTCTGCCATAAATAAGACATTTTATAAGAAGCTAAAATCTGTTGTGATGTGTCAATAAAGAGGAGTCGGGTCAGTTCATTAGCGTTCAAGCTTTCTAAAATCAAATTTGAAAAATTGAGTGATGTGAATGGGTCTGAAAGATTTCCGGATTTACTATTGTCCATAAAATCCAGCAATCTTTCGACCGCTTGATTGTAATTCAATAAACTGTGAATAGCTGTCTGGGAAAGAAAAGCACTTTCGTCTCCAAAGCGTTCCAGCGAATCCTGCATTCCTTCGTTCATTGCTTCAATATTGGATTTTAAAAAACCCACCTGCAACAAAAGCTGGGAAACAGCTTTCTCATCTTTTCGCAAACTTTCGCTTAATGAAAAAAGCTTGGAGATAATGAACTGAGCTTCTGGCAGAATATTTAAAGTCAAATGGGTCAACTCTT
Source organism: Parachlamydia sp. (assembly GCA_002786175.1). Lineage (GTDB taxonomy): Bacteria > Chlamydiota > Chlamydiia > Chlamydiales > Parachlamydiaceae > Parachlamydia. Next base: position 115,179 of record PEQL01000001.1, on the reverse strand, counting down.
GCAGAATAACCGTTGAGTTTAGAAATAATTCATAAGCATACCCTAATTTTTCTAGCTGACGCTGGGCTTCTTCAGCAATTTCCTGATGAGTCTGTATAATTTTTTGTGAAGAAATAGGTTTAGGCAGAAACACCAGTGACTTCCACGCCGCAATAAGCGGTTTAAAGTCGAGAGGCTCTGGAATAAAGATCGAAAAGCCTGTGGTAAATGGCGAAGCCGAGCCTGAAGAAAAAGAAGTATCGATTTGCTGTAGTTTTTCGATGTCCCGTAAAATCTGATTCTCCAAATCTTCTATTAATTCATTTTGTGGAATCCCTAAACGGCTTTGTGAGAGAGACACGATTTCGTGCTTTAAGACATTATTGAGTAATGCCCCTAAAGTGATTTGCAGGCTGTTGCCTTTTACGCGAGTGGTTATTCCTTTTAACAGAAAATTTTGAGTTTCAATCAGCCAATAGCTGGGCAAGGGGATGACAAGAAAAAAAATAAAGGCAAAAAGAATAAAGCGTTGCCGGTAGGAAAATCGACCCTGAAAACGATTAAAGGATGCGCTTAGCTGTGAAAACATAATTCCACCCCAGATAATAGAGAGAATTACTGCTTTCAAAGCCCATTTCCCTCGATGTCTATCTGTTTAGCTGGAAAAGAGGGGATGGTCAACTTTTTTTAACAGCAACAGCCAACAGTTTACTTAATTCTTGACAGATACGAGGGATGCCCTCATCCTAATAGATCTTGAACTTCAGGGCTTCGCCCCTTCGAATTCCGTGTTCAAATTAATGAATAATAATGCCATAAATTTGCCAGAAGGAAAGTGATCGTGTTGGATTCTAATAGCTTTATTCCCTATGCCCATCAATCTATCGATTCTTCAGACATTGAAGAAGTCGCTAAAGCTCTCGCAGGCCAGTCGATCACGCGTGGACCTTATGTGGAATTATTTGAAAAGGCTGTTTCAGCCTATTGTGGGGTTCAATATGCAGTTTCTTTTAATAGCGGCACTAGTGCTTTAATTGCTGCTTGCCATGTGGCAAAACTCTCTAAAAATGATCGTTTTCTCACGACACCTAACTCTTTTGTGGCTAGTACAGGCGCGGCTTATCTAAAAGGGACCATTCCTACTTTTCTAGATATTGATCGCTCGAGTGGAAATTTAGATCTTCAACAGCTTGAGGCTAATATCAATTTGCCTCTTTCCAGAGGGCGCACGGTTGTTCTCCCGGTCCACTTTGCCGGCATTCCGGTCGATATGGAAGCGATTGATCAAATGATCTGCAATCCTGACACTCTCATTATTGAAGATGCTGCCCATGCTCTAGGCGCTTCCTATCCCACGGGGCAAAAAGTAGGCTCCTGCGCTTGGAGCACCTTGACGGTATTAAGTTTTCATCCGGCCAAAAATTTGACTACTGGTGAAGGGGGAATGGTGTTGACAAACGATGCTGCTCTCTATCAGGATTTATGCCGCTTTCGCAATAACGGAATCGAAAAAACCCTTGAAATGGTGGCAGCTTATGGGCCATGGTACTATGAAGTCGCAGAAATTACAGGGAATTTTCACATGACTGAGTTTCAAGCTGCCTTGGGATTGAGCCAGCTAAAGCGGCTTGATGCTTTCATTGCTAAACGACAGGCTTTAGTTTCACTTTATCGGGAACTTTTAGAAAATACACCGCATTTATCTCTTTTTTCTCCTAAACATGATGCCTACAGTGCCTATCATCTCTTCGTGGTGCAAATTGATTTTGCCGCCTGCCGCACGACGCGTGCGCAAGTCATGGAGAAACTAGCAGCAGAGGGAATTGGTTCCCAAGTGCACTACATTCCAATTTATAGGCATCCTGTATTTAAAAGCACAATGGCCGAGATCTCACCCTATTTTCCTGAGATGGAAACATACTATAATCAGGCTCTTAGCTTGCCCCTTTATGTGGATTTGCTGCCTGAACAAGTTGAAAAAGTATGCAAATGCTTAAAGCAGATTTTAGCTGTAGGCCATAATTAAGGCCTTGGCTGTATTTGAAATCACAATGTTGGGCTCATTTTCCAGAATGTGCACGAGTTTCAGCCCCTCCTCTTTTTTCCCAAGCATGAATAAGGCTTTGGCTACATTTAAAAGTGTGGGAGCATGATCGGCTTCAATTTTTAAAGCCCGGTCAAAGCATTTCAAAGCTTTTACAGGATTATTTAATTGTAGATATAAACCACCTAAAGTTTGTGCATCGTAAGCGCTTTCAGGATCCAAGACCATCAAAGCTTCAAAAAAAGTGAGTGCAATCTCATATTTGCCTTGTCTTAAATAAGCATATCCCGCCATGCGTAAGTCATCAAATTGCTCTTCGCCCCAGCCAATTGTTTTCGCCCAGTGAATTTTGCCCATGATTATCCTTGTAAGAACTGTCCAATTCGCCCAATAATGAAGCCTAGCCAATCGTTTATCTTATTAATTTGTTTAAAGCAATTTTTGATGGCTAATTTTTCTTGCTCTTCTTCTGGAGTTTCGCAAATGATAGCTGCCAGCGCCGATTCTGATTCCTCTTGCTCCTCATTCGAGCCCAGAGTCGGGGCGATTCGATAAAAGGCAAAAGGAGAGCGGCGTAGATCCCGAAGTTTGCGGGGAGGATAGAAATAAGCCCATGGAGCGTGAAGGGGAACAATGCCCAAAAGAATATCCAGCTCCGTCATCCTGGGGTAAATATCTACAAGCTGAGTTTGCGGTGGGATACTCGCTGCTGATTTAAAGCTCAGCTGCTGGTCAATTTGCTCCAGCATCTTCGTGCGTATTGCATATAAATTGTAAACGCTAAGGTCTAGCTGATCAATGGTGGCCATATGTTACCTCATATATTCAAATAAAACGCTATTTTTTTATTTGAATAATTATTAAATACCCTCTTACTGCATCTATTAGTTTAACACTGAAAATATTTTCTTGTAAAATAGAGTTCTTGCCTAAATTCGCTTCGTGAATGAGCTATTGCGGGAATGCCTTGATTATGATATACTTGGTTATTATGACAGAGAAAAAGCCAGCCAAAGTTCATCTACCCGTTTTATTAAACGAGGTACTTCACTATTTCGAATCCAGCCAAATACGCTTTTTTGTGGATGGGACCATTGGTGCAGGAGGGCACGCGGCCGCGTTACTTGAAGCGCATCCTGAAATTGAAAGATTTATAGCAATCGACCAAGATCCTTTAGCCTTAGAGATTGCAGCCGAAACCTTAAAGCCTTGGAAAGAAAAGGTGGTCTTTGTTTCTGGCAATTTCGAGAATCTAGATCTGTATCTGGCTCGACTGGGAATTTCAAAGATAGATGGCATGTTGCTCGATTTAGGTGTTTCATCCATGCAATTGGATATTTCTGAAAAAGGATTTAGTTTTTTGCGCGATGGTCCGCTCGATATGCGCATGGATCCGGCAAATCCAGTGACCGCTGCTACGGTTGTTAATACGTATCCGCAAAAAGAACTGGAGCGCATTTTTCGGGACTACGGTGAAGAAAAGCAATGGAGAGGGGCTGCACATAGAATTATTCAAGCTCGAAACGAACATCCAATCTTGACAACTCACCAATTAGTTGAAGTGCTGCGTCCTGTGTTACGTGTGAAACCTGGGAAGTGGATCAACCCCTGTACTTTAATTTTTCAAGGGCTTAGAATTAGTGTGAATCGAGAGCTTGAAGTCATTGAAAAAGGGATTCCTAAAGCGATTCACAGCCTAAATAAGGGCGGGCGGCTTGGGGTGATCAGTTTTCATAGCCTGGAAGATCGGATTGTGAAAAATCTGTTTCGCGATGCAGCTAGTGATAAGTGGGAGACACAAGGATTGGCCGGTCTTTTCCGTGATAAAGAGCCGGAAGCTATTCTATTAACACGTAAACCTGCTGTAGGCACGCCGACAGAGATTGCTTCCAATGCGCGAAGTCGAAGTGCGAAACTGCGCTTTATTGAAAAAAAATGAAAACAGCTGCACCTAAACCTAAGAGTTTTTTCTTCCAAATCGTTTTATGTATTTCCTGTGCAGCGCTTACTTTGTATGGTTTAATTGAAAAACAAAATGAACTAACCGAACTACGTCTTGCTATTCCGGTGTTAAAAAAAGAGGTTGAAAGAATCGATAAAGACAATATACGTTTGAGTTATGAAATCGATTGCTTTGAAAGTCCAATTCACTTAATGGAATTGCAAAAAAAACCTGAATTTGGCCACCTGCACTACCCTTATAAAAATGACATTATTACCCTCCCGGAACCCCCTTTTCTAGGTGAATAGTTTTTAGCATTTACCTCCTCTTTTTTGGGCGCTGTTTTTAATTGCGTGTGGAGATCTTTACCATTGCTTTTTTTCTTAACCATCTGATAGCATAATTCCTTTAGTCAAAAAGGAAGGAGTAACCTTATACAATGAGTAATAAATTTAAACGTGCGTTGGAAGAAAGTAACATCGTAGATGATGTTATGTTCGACGAGAAAGACGCGCAAGCATTCAAGGCCATGCTAGATCAGAGAGGGGAAGATGTTTCTATCGATGAACCCGCTGCAATGATTCCTGGGACTGTTTTAAAGGGACGAATCGTTGAGATTACAAAAGATCATGTTGTTGTTGATGTAGGCCTGAAGTCTGAAGGGCTTGTTCCAATGGAAGAATTTTCAGACCCTTCGCAAATTGTATTGAATGGTGAAGTTGAAGTTTTACTTGACCAGGCTGAAGATGACAATGGACAAATTGTTCTTTCCAGAGAGAAAGCAGAACGTTTACGTCAATGGGAGTATATTCTACAGCATTGTGAAGAAGGTTCTATTGTCAAAGGACGCGTGCTCCGCAAAGTTAAAGGCGGCTTGATGGTTGATATTGGGATGGAGGCATTCTTGCCTGGTTCTCAGATAGACAATAAGCGTATTAAGAATTTAGATGACTACCTCGACAAAACTTATGAATTCAAAATTCTTAAAATCAATATCGAAAGAAAGAACGTTGTGGTTTCCCGCAGAGAACTTCTCGAAGCTGAGCGCGTTTCTAAAAAAGCTGAAGTCCTTGAGAGAATTCAAGAAGGCGATATTCGCGAAGGTACTGTCAAAAACATCACCGATTTCGGGGTATTCCTTGATCTAGATGGTATTGATGGACTTCTGCATATCACCGATATGACTTGGAAGAGAATTAAGCATCCATCAGAAATGGTTCAGTTAGGCGATAAATTGAAAGTTAAAATCCTAAGCATAGACAAAGAAAAAGGTCGCGTTGCATTAGGTCTTAAGCAAAAAGAGCCTAATCCTTGGGATCAAATCGAACAAAAATATCCACCAGGAACACGCGTAAAAGGCAAGATTGTCAATCTGCTTCCTTATGGAGCCTTTATTGAGATTGAGCCCGGTATCGAAGGCCTTATTCACGTTTCCGAAATGTCGTGGGTAAAAAATGTCACTGATCCAAGCGATGTGGTTAAAAAGGGCGATGATGTTGAAGCCGTTGTTCTATCTGTGCAAAAAGATGAAGGGAAGATTTCCTTAGGGATCAAGCAAACAGAGCACAACCCTTGGGATGATGTCCAAAATAAATACCAAGTCGGCAAAAACGTAAAAGCTGAAATCAAAAGCTTAACAAATTATGGTGCATTTGTAGAATTAGAACCAGGTGTTGAAGGCTTAATTCACATCTCAGACCTTAGTTGGATCAAAAAAGTTTCTCATCCTTCCGAAGTCCTGCGCAAAGGGGATGTCGTCGATGCCGTGATTCTTTCTGTTGACAAAGACAGCAAAAAAATCACTCTGGGCGTTAAACAATTAAGTGATAACCCATGGGAGAGCATCGAAAAGACAATGCCCGTAGGTGCGCTTGTCAAAGGTGTTGTGAGTAAGATTACCGCATTTGGCGCATTCGTTGAATTAGAGAGCGGCATCGAAGGCTTGATCCATGTGACCGAATTATCTGATAAAGCCTTTGGAAAAGTCGAAGATGTTGTTGCTAAAGGGGACGAAGTGACTGCTAAGGTCATTAAGCTCGATCCAGAATACAAAAAGATTGCACTCTCAATCAAAGAGTATTTGATCGACCAGAACCAAACCAACGACGATGACATTGTAGTTACCCCATCAAAACGCAAAAAGAAAGACCATAGCGATAGTGAAAAGGGGCATAGTCATAAAGACGACGAAAGCGAGAATGAGGATTCAGATCAGTCTGAAGACTCTTAATTAAATATGAAGCACCTCTTAAATACTGTTTTAAGAGGTGCTTTATGAAATGACCAAATGAATATTCTAGGCATCACCACATCTGTTTAACCGAAAATCGAATCGCGATTCTTATGCCATTTCAGATGTTTTGTTCAGATGGGCTCATCGGATCCACAACAATAGATGCTAACCAAAAATAACCATAATTCAGTGGTAGACTGATCGTGTTAAGCAAACATACCACAGACGGTAAGAGGCAAAAATCATGAATAAAGATCTCATCGCAATCTTTGAGTATTTAGAGCGTGAAAAAGGGATTAAGCGCAATATTGTTGTCGCTGCAATTGAAGAATCTTTACGCGCTGCGGCGAAGAAAAGTATTAGCGGAGCTTCTAACGTCACAGTGACTATTAATCCCAAGACAGGGCATATTGATGTCTATTGTGAAAAAGAAATTGTAGAAGAAGTCGAAGTCGACGCACAGGAGATTTCTTTAAAAGATGCCCGCGAAATAGACCCAGACTGCCAAATTGGGCAATTTATCGATGTCGTAGCAACTCCGAAAGATTTCGGTCGCATCGCCGCGCAAAAAGCACGTCAAATCATCACACAAAAATTGCGCAATGCAGAGCGGGATGTGATTTATGAAGAATATCGGCATCGCACCAATGAACTAATCTCCGGGACAGTTAAGCGCTTTGTGCGCGGCTCAAATATAGTGATTGATCTTGGCAAAGTCGAGGCGATTATGCCCACCAAGCATTATCCTAAAACGGAAAAATATCACGTCGGCGAAAAAGTTCTCGCCTTGCTTTATCAAGTGAATGAAACAGAAAACGGGGGAGCAGAAGTTATTCTTTCGCGCAGCCACCCAGAATTTGTCAAGCAATTGATGATGCAAGAAGTCCCAGAATTAAATGATGGCATTGTCATCATTGATAAGATTGTCCGTGAAGCGGGCTATCGCACCAAACTGACAGTACGCTCGACAGATCCAAAAATTGATCCTGTCGGATCATGCGTCGGCATGCGCGGCATACGTGTGAAAAACGTTGTCAGGGAACTAAACAATGAAAAAATTGACATCATTCCCTTTTCTCAAGATCCTGTTGAACTCCTTCAAAATGCCTTGGATCCGATAGAAATTCGCAAAGTGAACGTCAATGAAGACGAGAAGGCAATTTCGATTGTTGTCGATGATGCAGATTTTGCTGCTGTCATTGGCAAAAAAGGAATGAATGCCCGCTTAAACAGTCAGTTAATTGGTTACGAATTAGAAGTTCAGCGCATGGCTGAATATAACCATGCAATGGCTGTGGAAAGAACTGAGCTTGCCACCTCCAATGAACCTTGGTTAGATAAACCTTTAAAAGGGATTGAAGGGGTTAACACTCTCATTTTTGAACATTTGATTGCAGAGGGCTACGCCACTCCGCGATCCATTCTTACTGCGACGCCGGAAAAATTAGCCGGGGTGCCTGGAATCAGCATTGAGTTCGCAGATAAGATATTAGAACAAATACGCAAACAAAGGACATGAGGCCTTGGCAAAAAACCTTAAGCTAACTATTAAAAACACCCAAATCGCAAAAGCTATTAATTTGGGAGCTGTCAAGAGCAAGCTGGCATCGAAAAAACACACACCGGAAGCGCAAGATCAGCAAGAAGAAGCAAAATCTGTACCAAAATCTTCTAAGAAAGTAGAAGAAGAGGTAAAAAGTACTAAAGAAGATGCGCCGCGCATAAGAGCTCGCTCGAAATCTGTTTTTGGTGATGGAAAAGGAGAGGCAAGTGCCCAACGTTCAGGAGAAGAAGAAAGTGCTGATGCAGCTTCACACGAGGAAAGCAGTGAAGAAGTAAAAGTTTTTAAAGAAAAGCCTGTCAGACTCAAAACGAGTGAAGAGCTGCGCAATGAACTTTTTAAAGATGATGACGAACTTCCTCAGGTTGAAGCAGAAGCAGTAGAGACTGCAAAAGAAGAACCTGTGGAACCTCCCAAAGAAGTTGAGGCTGCTCCAGTGGTTCCCCCGATTCCAGAAGTCGTTAAAAAGCCGCCTGTTGTTGAAACGGTTCAGCCTCCCGTCCCAGAAGTAAAAATACCTCCTGCTCCAGTTGCTCCCCCAGTGCGAGAAAAATTGGGCCCCACAGGTCGGCATGTGAAGGATCTCCTTCCCCAACGTCCTGCAGCTGTCCCTCCCAAAAAAGTTGAAGAAGCAGCCAAAAGTGGAGAAAAAGAAACTGAGGAAAGCAAAAAGGCTAAACTTAAAGCCAAGAAGGGTCCAGAAGCACCCCCTGTGGCAGATAAAGCCGAAGATTTAGCGAAGAAAGGTCCCAAATTTAAAGATTTCCGCGATGTGAAACCTGTTAAACGCACATCCAGTATGCGTTCTTTTGATTCACGCGATCGACAAGGTCTACGTGAAGGAGATGAAGATCAAAGCTGGAGACGTCGTAAAGGTAAACAGCATCGTCCCATGGAAGAAACATCTGTTCGGCCAACCTCTCTTTCCGTGCGCTTGCCTATTTCCCTCAAAGAATTAGCAAGTGAAATGAAATTAAAAGCTTCGCAATTGATAGCTAAAATTTTCCTGCAAGGCATTGTAGTCACAATCAATGATGTTTTGGAAGATGAGACTATCGTGCAGCTTCTAGGCTCAGAGTTTGGCTGTGACATCTCTATCGATACGACTGAAGAACAGCGCATTCGTATTACGGACAAAAGCATCAAGCAAGAAATTGATAGCACAGATTCAAGCTTACTCGTCACCCGAGCCCCCGTCGTTGCTTTTATGGGCCACGTTGACCATGGCAAGACAAGCCTAATCGATGCCATTCGCAAAAGTAATCGCGTAGCCGGCGAAGCTGGAGCCATCACGCAGCATATAGGAGCCTTCCGTTGCCATACTGCTGTCGGGAATTTAACGATTTTAGATACCCCTGGCCATGAAGCCTTTTCAGCGATGAGAGCGCGTGGAGCCGATGTAACTGACATTGTCGTGCTTGTGATTGCAGGCGATGAAGGGATGCGTCAGCAAACCGTTGAGGCTTTGCAACAAGCCAAAGAAGCCAAAGTAACGATTATTGTGGCTCTAAACAAATGTGATAAACCCAATTTCAATGCTGAAAATGTATACCGACAGCTTTCCGAGCACGAACTTCTCCCAGAAGCCTGGGGTGGACAAACCATTACGGTTAACTGTTCGGCTACCACCGGGGAAGGTGTCGTCAATTTGTTAGAAATGCTCGCATTGCAAACTGAGGTCCTGGAACTTAAAGCAAACCCTTCAGCTCGAGCGAGAGGAACAGTCTTGGAATCTGAAATGCATAAAGGCATGGGATCAAAAGCGACTATTCTTGTACAGAACGGAACCTTGCGCAAAGGGGATGCCCTTGTATTCGAACAACTTTGGGGACGCGTCAAAACAATTCAAGATGAATTCGGGCAAGAGCTTGATGAAGTCGGACCTTCGCAACCCGCAGAAATTTCCGGTCTCTCCGGTTTGCCAGAAGCAGGTCAGGAATTTATTGTCGTAAGCAGTGAAAAAGAAGCGCGTAGCATCGCCGATGCCCGTATGTTGGGAATCCGCCAGGTGAACTTCCAGAAAACTAAAAAAGCTTCAGTCGAAAACCTCTTCCAGCAAGCAGCAGAAACCGCTAAGAAAATTCTGAATGTTGTTTTAAGAGCAGACGTACAAGGTTCTTTAGAGGCTATCAAAGCTGCTTTTGAAAAAATTAAATCAACCAAAGCCGAATTGGTTGTAATCTCGGCTGGTGTTGGTGAAATCGCTGAATCCGATATTCAACTGGCCGCTGCGTCTAAAGCTATTGTGATTGGTTTCCATACTAAAATTGAAAGTCATGCGGACATCCTGGTTAAACAACTAGGCGTACAAGTGCGTCTTCACGATATTATCTATCACGCAATTGATGACGTAAAAGTTTTAATGGCTGCACTCTTAGACAAAATCCCTATTGAAACTGAAAAGGGCAAAGCTGAAGTTAAAGCAACCTTTAAATCTTCTCAAGTGGGAATTGTGGCAGGCTGCTACGTAACAGAAGGCAGTATTCGTCGCAATGATCTTATTCGTGTGAAGAGAAACGGAGTGCAAGTTTGGCAAGGTCCGATGCTCTCTCTCAAAAGAGTCAAAGATGATGTACGTGAAGTTGCCAAGGGCCTAGAATGTGGAATTCTTTTGAATGGATTTCCAGATATCCAGGCAGGCGATATTTTAGAGGCCTTTGAAGTTACTTACATTTCACAAGAGCTATAACACATGGCAGTTAACAGAACAGATCGTTTAAATTCGCTTTTACGTGAAGTCATCACTGAGGTCATCAAAAAAGACGTAAGGAATCCCAATGTCAGTGAAATGACAACGGTTACGCGCGTAGATATTACCAAAGATTTGAGGCACGCTAAAGTGTATGTCAGCATTATGGGAACGGACAGTGAAAAACAGGCGACGCTGGAAGCCCTGCGCTCAGCGGCCGGTTTTATTGCTGTCAATTCCTCCCAGAAAGTGGTCATGCGCTTTTTCCCCGATCTTAATTTTGTGCTTGATGATAGCGTTGATCGTCATATGCGTATCGAAGACTTGCTTCGTGAAATCAATGATGAAAAAAAGTTAAGAAACGAAGAAGAAAGCGATGACGACGAATCTCCCTCAGAACCCAGTTAATATTGAAGGCATACTTCTTTTGGATAAACCCAAAGGTTGTACCGCCTTCAGTCTTGTTTCCCTCCTACGCAAGTGTTTAGGAGTAAGAAAAATCGGGCATTCAGGTACGTTGGATCCTTTTGCTACGGGCGTCATGGTTATGCTGGTAGGCAGAAACTTTACGCGTCTATCCGATCAATTTTTATCCCAAAGCAAGGCCTATTGGGCTGAAGTTCACCTTGGCATTGCAACCGATACTTATGACTGCGACGGCACTGTTACGGAACAATCTGAGCGCGTTCCTACGCTTGCGGAGATCCAACAGGCTTTAAAGCAATTTGAAGGCGAAATCTTGCAAGTACCCCCCATGTACTCAGCCAAAAAACAAAACGGTAAAAAGCTCTACGAACTTGCACGTCAAGGCAAGACGGTGGAGCGTCTTCCAGTCAAAGTTGAAGTAACAATCACTCTTGAAAATTATCAATACCCCCATCTTTCTTTCTCCGTATCCTGCAGCAAGGGAACTTATATCAGAAGCATTGCGCATGATCTAGGTAAAGTGCTTGGGGTAGGTGCTCACCTTTCGCAGCTGCGAAGGACACGCAGCGGGGACTTCCATATCCAAAACTGTTTAGATGTAAATCAGTTGAAATCTCTAAGCCTTGAAGAAATAAAACAGCATATATACCACCATGAAAATCATCCATCGCTTCTCCGAGTTTCCTGATCCCAAAAAGTCAGTTGTTTTGACCATAGGAAATTTCGATGGGATGCATCTGGGCCATCAAGCTGTTCTAGAAGCTCTTCAAACCTGTGCCAAGCAGCAGCATGCGGAAACTGTGGTGTTAACCTTTGCCAATCATCCTTCTACAATTTTACAGCCAGAAACCCCTGTACGCCTTCTCTGCAGCTTGCCGCATAAACTTGAGCTATTAGAAAAAGCGCGCATTGATTGGCTCATTTTGCTGGCATTTACCAAAGATTTTGCCAATCAGACGGCTGAAGCTTTTTTAAAAAATCTTAAAACACAGATCGCTTTTACGCATCTCATTTTGGGATATGATGCGGTGCTTGGTAAAGATCGCAAAGGAGATCCTGCTAGTTTGCAGTTATTCGCACGAAAGCTTAATTTTGCAATCACATACCTGCAAGCTTACTGTGTGGATGATATGAAAATTTCAAGCAGCCGAATTCGCCACTTGATAGCCCAAGGGGATTTGACAGCTATCGAAAAACTTTTAGGAAGAAAGTATTCCTTTTTAGGAAAAATGCAAACCGGAAATGGACAGGGGAAACAGCTTGGTTTTCCTACAGCTAATTTTGACGTGAAAGACATGTGTTTGCCCCCTTACGGAGTTTATGCCGTTAGAGTTATCCATCAAGGAATGGTTTTTAACGGAGTGGCCAACTTGGGGGTAGCCCCCACAATTCGCACAGAAAAGCAACCGATTCTTGAAGTGCATCTTTTAAATAACCAAATCATTCCCGCTCAGGATGCTTTATGGGAGATTATCTTTCACTCCTACATACGTCCAGAGCAAAAATTTGTTTCTGTGGAAGATTTAAAAGTTCAAATTTCAAAAGATATTCAACAAGCGAGTCACCTTTTAGCTTCAGATTTTTAATCGACTAAAAGATATTTTTTCCCCATAGTAAAAAAAATAATTCAAAGATTTGGGGGAAGAGGATGGATGCTCTCGGACAACTTGGTGTTCCTGCAGTCTACACGCAAACTTCTAGTCGATGTAATGGTCGATTCTTATCAAAAACGCGGTTTCCTTATCTCAAGAAGTATCTCTACGCTTTATTTGAACAGGCTCTAGGGCTTAGTGAAGGATTATTTATAATAAAACTTTTCGATATCTTTGATCAAAATTATAAGTATATCGAAATTCAAGAAGCTTGCTCCTATTTTGAAATCGTATTCGAACTTTATGAGCATCATCCACGTCCCGATTTACGGTTGGGAATCTTAAAATCTATTCATCGTCTGGCACTTTTTTTAAATCCTCATCAATGGAAACTATTTTTAAGTCAAACTTCTGTGTTACTTAAGGTGGAGCTAGGAGAACATAAAATTGAATGGAATGATGCGATTTTAGATGTACTCATTGAGCAAGAAGATTTTTGTGAGAATTACATTGAGTTTGCCAAGGGAAAAAATGCTCTGATTGATTTTTCAATTGCAGCTAGATTATGGGGGGATCTCCAAAGAAAAGACTTTGTCATTTCTTGTGCACGCACTATGCTTGAACGTTTGCACAACCGTATCTTTACATGCAAAGAAGTGCATTGTCTACTTGCCCAGATAGAAAAAGTAGGGCTGGAAGATATCTGCTTAATCTGTCAGTCTCTCTTTAAACACAAGCTTACTCTTTTCTCTGCTTATTATTGGTTAGAGGGGCTTTTTGAGACCCTTGATAGAATTTCTTTGGAGTGCTTATTAGATTGCTTCTTTCGACGTGCTTTTCAGGAAAATGTTTCAATTTCCAATGTTTTAATCCTGGTTAAAATGCTTCTTAGATATCCCCTGTCAGAAAGAGGGAATATAAAATTTGAAGAGTATCAAGATGCTCTAAATTTTTTTTTATTGAATTTACAGGATTTAAAACAAGAAAATAAAACTTCTCTAGACTTTTTATGCAGGCATGAAACCCGGAGGTTTAACACATACATCGATTTTAGCAAGCGCCTGCAGTCGCATTTAAGTATTTTTGAATTAATTTTGCAGAGAAGTCCCAATGAAAAAGTTATTTTAAATAAAAAAATCTTTTCTGCGGTATTAACCTATCTAGGATATTTTAAGGACATTTTAAGCTTAAAAGAGACCAAACGAGCACTTTGTTATATCCTCAAGAGATTAAGTTTGCATTCTCGTGTGGAATACGATCGTAAAGAAATTATAGCAAGTATTATCGATATCTCCAAATGCAAAACTGCGGAAATAAAACAAGTGAAGCAGTTTTGCCGCAAGATGTCTAAGCTATTTTCGATCAGCGATGACTGGTCGGCGATAATTATAGAGTTTTGTAAAGAGCATCTAGATGATCTTGAGACAGTGAATTTATGCATGAAGCTTCTTCCTTATCTCTTGGGTGTTAAGGATAAGGCAAGTGTTAGGAAAAATTTAGTTCTTAATCTAGAAAATATGATTTCCGATCCTGTTATTTTAATTATCCTCTTTCATCGAGCTTGTCATCCAGAATCTACAAGCCCACCCGAAATCGGAGAGATTATAGAGTATGCTAAAAGCTTTATGAACAATGGTCTATCTCTTGCCAAAACTAAATCGTTTGTTGAGATGCTTTTAGATCGAGTGGCGTTTCTTCAGCGTTGGCGTTACAAGGATATTCATCTTTTTTTTACAATTTTTTCTCAGAAACCGATTGTCGGTTGCGTCCTTGAAAATGGCTGGTCTTCGCGGATTTTGCATGTTTTAATGAAGCCGTTTATTCTGTCGGATTTAAAAAAAACATTCGATTCATTTATCACAAAAGAGTTCACTCCTTTTTACAAAACCCACCCTCTATCAGTGGCAGAACAATTTTTTAATAAATTTATCACTGATTTAAAAAAAAATTTGCAAATGTATGAATTGGAGGGAACTCAACGGCTGCATTTAAAAATGACATTAAACCTCATCAAGGCCTGTGTAAAAGCTTTGCAGCTGCTGCAGAAGCGTTACCATCAGACGCTTTGTCATGTGAAAGAAAGGGCGCTCTTTTTTAAAAGCAGAGGCTTAAATGATCTCTTGCAGACGCAAAGTCAACTAGATCTATGCAAATATCGAAGAAATCAGAGATACCTCTTAGAGGTTCTCGCGATTAGTTATAGACGCATCAAAAGTCCTAAGCAAAGTCTGGATTTTATTGTCAAAGCGCAAGTGGAAATCAGTAAGCTCCGCAAAGTTCGTTTTGGATATGATAAAGAGCCTATTATCACAATATCGTCGACTGGCGATATTGTGATAACATAATTTCTAAGAGCGTGTGTAAGTGACCTTGGAACTTGCTGTTTCAGAGATGCAGATAGAATACAACAAAGGCAGTCGAGGCTCCAAATAGTCGTAAATCCACTTAACAATGACTTCTGTCGTCGGTGTTTTCGTATTTAAAGAATCATTCAGCCATTTATGATCGAGATGTTTTTCAATCATGGGTTTTACAATGGCTGAGATGTCAGAAAAATCCTGCACCATGTTCATCTTCGGGCCACTTGCAATTAATGTATTAGAACGAATTTTAACCGTAAGTGTGTAAGAGTGCCCGTGAGGCCCTCGGCATTTTCCGTCATGGTATTCGAGTACATGGCCAGCTTCAAAGTGAAATGTTTTTTCTAATTCGTACATGCGCTTTTGATCTCCTGATTTGCAACGGAATCTTCGATATTGTTTTTATATCTATTAGTTATAGAAAAATCGAGTGAGATTCAAGGGAAAAATATAGGCGTTGACTCGTTACGCAAATTTTAGTATGTTAATTTACACGTTATTCGAATTAAAGTTAAGGAAAAGGTTTTTCAAGGAATGTGAGTACTTTGAAAAGCTTCCCTTCTTGGCGTAAGATATAAATCTTCCTTTACGACCTATTTTGAAGTGTATGAAAAAAACGCTTGTAATGAAATTTGGTGGTGCTTCGGTAGCTTCCCCAGCTCATTTTTCGCAAATTGCGGAAATTATATTGGCGCGTCAAAAAGATTACGAACGCATTGTGATAGTCGTCAGTGCAATGGGCGATACAACCGATCAGCTGATCTCTTTGGCAACGCAAGTGCATCCGAATCCTCCACGTAGAGAGTATGATATGCTTGTTTCTGTAGGCGAAAGAATAAGCATAGCTTTACTGGCCATGGCTCTCTCATTAAAAAATCAACAAGCAGTTAGTTTTACAGGCAGTCAATCTGGAATTATTACCTGTGGCCATCATAGCAATGCGCGCATTATTGATGTAAGACCTCACCGCCTCTTAACAGCGCTTGACCAAGGGAAGATTGCAATTGTGGCAGGATTCCAAGGGGTAAGCCGATCCGGTGAAATTACAACGCTCGGGCGTGGCGGATCTGATACGACTGCCGTGGCGCTTGGGATTTCTTTGCGTGCAGAAAAAGTCGAATTTTTTAAGGATGTTCTAGGGATTTATTCGGCAGATCCTAAAATTTATCCTGATGCTCGCTTGTTTGGTCAACTTTCTTATGATGTAGCTAGCACAGTTGTCCAAACAGGGTATGCTGTTTTACATCCGCGCTGTATCCATTTAGCTAGTCGAAATCAGCTTGCCCTACAGATCCGTTCATTTATAGATTTTGCCACAAGTCCCTGTAGTGGAACTCTAATAGGGGAATTAAACAAGCTAACATCTCAACTGGTCTACGAAGAAGAAAATGTAGCTGAAGATAACGAAATGATGCAGTGCCCCATTAAGCTTAAAACGAGGGGATGAGCTTCCGCAAAAGCTCTCATATTTGAATGATCCAAGTCACCCTAAATTACTCTGATGACTGCAAATCGATTCAATTCAGGCTTTGGCGCACTTAACCCCCCACTTAAACTTGATGGAGCAGTTAGCCTCTACTCAGGCTGAGGCAATCCTTTAATAAAAAGATTAAGAAGAAAATCTCATATGATTATTCCTCAAATTGCAGTTGATTTCGGCGCGGGTCAAGAGTGTGAAAATTATGCTCCCTACAATGAAGTTGTACGTAGAATTTTAAAAAGATTCTCTGATGCAGAGGCTTTATTTCCGGCGGGTCTCACGTCAGAAGAGCAGGCTCTGCATCTGCAACGCTGTTTGCCTATGATGTTAGAATCCACCAAAGGGCAAATTCCCGGTACCATCTCTTTTTGCTTGATGTGCAAGTCGCGTTCAAATGTATTTAAATTTTTTCTAGAAATGATCAGCGGATGGCTATTGCCAAGCCGTCGTTTGAATGTGATCTTATCCCATGCCGTTGATTTTAAATTCCCGGAACTCGGTCATGATGTTTACATGGTCTCTGAAATCATCATGCGTGTAGAAAGCCTCTTGGACCTTGAACAAATTCAATCCAATCTGGCTGTGGTTAAAAGTGAAATTAAGCTTGGTGCCACGTCAAGTTATTTTGCCGAACGTATTCTCGAAGTCAAAGGGTTGTCAAATGATGACAAAACCGTTTGTGTTCAAGAGCAAATCGCCAACCTAATTGCTAGTTATCCTGTCTATTTCAATGCCGAACTGTTCAGTGAAATGCAGCATGCCTTGGTCATGACCGACAATCAATTTAAAGCTCATCGAGACTGCCGTCATCTAACACGCACGATTTGCTATCAGTATTTATTTCGCCAATCTCTTTTTAAAGCAGTTCAAGAAGCCCCTAAGAAACGCCATATGCGTTTAAAGCTTTTCAGGTCTAAAATCAAATCTGGATTAAAGACGACTAGTGTGCTTTCAATTGTTCTAGGGATCAATTTTTTACAGGATAAAGAAGTTTTAGATGAAACCCATTTTATTAAAGGAATTCAAAACTATATTCCCCATGCACAAGCAGTGAAGAACTCTTTTTTTTTTAATCGAAAAGGCACTTTGAATATTGGGACCTTTTACATCGAGATAGAAAAAAACGATGGAACGCCAATCACAAATCTGGAGATCAATCTTTTGCGAAGAACTCTCCTCACTGAGCTGGAAGAGCGTATTGAGCAAGTCATGCATCCTGTATTTATGCCGCGGAATGAGGAAGAGATGATGCGCAATATTTTAATTTTGAGCAATCAAATAAAATACTTGCGAGATATCCCACAAGTGATTATTACTTTTGATGAGCAGACGCATTTACATTTATTTTTTACAATTATCCTGGTAAGGGTGCTTAAGCCTGAAAATCTTTCTATCATGGAAATGTTCCGAGATAAGTCGACCTTTCTAGAATATATTCATGATAGTTGCAAGTCTGTAGGGACATTGCGCCGAAAGCATGAAAAAGAAGCTACGATATTTCGTGTGAAAGTTCCTAAAGAACAATTTTTACGCCGAGACCATTCCATTAATCTTTATGAAGCAAGGCAGGCTGTTGTGGCAGAAATCTCAAGAGTTGTTGGAGAAATACGTGATTTTAATGGAGGAATGATTTCTAAACAAAACGAGCTTTTAGCCGAGCTTAAAAGAATCCTATCTTCTTCTACAAATTATAATGAAATTTTATTGGAGAATTTCTTTTATTCGCTTAAACCGGTTATTATGCGCACTTTTTTGGAAGCTAAAGCCTTGAAGACTCTCTTCTTATTATTGGTAAAAGCCATTGAAGAGCGATTTTTTAATGAAGAAGTTTATACTTTAAAGATTCAAAATGAAGCAGATTTTGCTTTAGCGATGATTGCCTCAGAAGATTGGGCCTTGGAGGAGGAATTTGAACGGGTTTTCCGCAAATTAAATTATCCGTCAATATCTCTGGCGCGTTTCTGTGTAAAAGTCTATGAAACCTCCTACATAGGCTACATTTTCCGTTGTCCAGATTTTTATAAGCAACGCCATTTTCTTCAGGTGATTCAGCAAACGATCGAAGACTGGGATCAGCAGAAAAATGTATCAAGTGCTTAAATTTGATATGAGAGACTTTGATTAATTGAATCGACTGGAAATAAAGAGACTTAACCACTAGGAATATTTTTAAGCCCTCTTTGTGCTCTTAGCCTGTAAAAATTTCTGAATTTGACACT
Organism: Parachlamydia sp.; assembly: GCA_002786175.1. Lineage (GTDB taxonomy): Bacteria > Chlamydiota > Chlamydiia > Chlamydiales > Parachlamydiaceae > Parachlamydia. Next base: position 96,654 of record PEQL01000001.1, on the reverse strand, counting down.
TGCCTTGCAAGTGTCAAATTCGCTTAAAATACTCAAATTTCAAAGACTACATGCGGTTCGCTCTTTTCTGTGCCTTCGTGGTTCTCCTTAAAATCAGGTAAAAAACACGTAGCTTAAAGATGTTAGTGTTAGCACTATCAGCAGTGGGATTTTAACCGGTTTGAAACCGTACAGCTTGTATAAAATATTTAAGACAGCAAGGGCGATCATCATCGGATAGCAAAAAAATAAAATCGGGGCTAAGAAATGAATAATGCCTTCAAAATGCATTAAAGAAACAAAAAAAGCGATGATCAGTGTCAATATTAATGCAAAAGTAAAAGAAATTTTTCTCTTGGAAAGTTCATGATGCACAAATTCAGCAAATGTAGTAGCGAGTGCAATCTCTGTTGTTAAGCAAGCAAGCAGGACGGCGATGAGAGCAATAAAACCCGCATGCGGGCCGAGAATTTGAGTGGCAATCACTCCTAAAAGCTCATCTTTTGGAATGGTTTGTAGGCTAGCGCTATTAAAAGCAGCGATCCAGCTGAACCCCAGGCTTACCAGCGCCAGTAAGCCGACATAAATACAGCTGGCTTTTAAAGTGGTTAAAATGATGCGGCGGTATTCTTGATGCAAGTCGTTCCCAGCATTTTCTTTTAAGCTGAAAATGATTGTAGAGGAAAAGAAGAAGGCCCCTAGCAGATCTAAGGTTTGATATCCTTGAATGAATCCTTCCGAAAAAGCTTGCCACCATGGCTGTAAATTGACTGGGGCTGCCGGTGAGAAAATAAATCCGAATAGCACAATGATGAGGACTGTTAACAACAGAAACGGGGTGAGAATATATCCTAGAATGGTGATAAGTGCACTCGGCCGCCAGCTTAGCCAAAAAATCACCAGGCAGGAAACAAAACTGAACTCCCATAAGGTCAGAAAAGGAAGGTATGGCTTAATTGTCGCATAAGACAATGCGATGCAACGAGGCAGGGCTCCAAACGGGCCGATGAGCGCTAGAATCAATACAATCATCACAAAGCCAGGCCATTCTCCCATGCGCGCAAAAAAACTTTTGTAATGCCCTTCAAACAAAGTCATGGCTATCAGTCCGAGAAAAGGGACGCCAATCGCCGATAGCAGCAATCCAATGGAAGCAAAAGTATTTTGGCTTTCTGATTGAATACCGACTAAAAGCGGAAAAACAATATTGCCTGCCCCGAAGAACATTGAAAACATGGCGAGACCAATCCCGATAGAAGAGCGTGTTCTTTGATTCATAACTCAAAACTCGTGTTGATGATCTGGCTAAAAAGTTCAAAGTTTAAAGCCCAACTTAAACAGTTTATTTTTATTTAAGCAAGTTGAGTTGCAAAATCGGATTTTCTCCTATAGACTTGCTCGTAATTGAGGCTAAAAATCTTGACTTTTGCTAAGATGATCGTATATGAAAGTAAGTTTAGCCTCACATTAGGATAGGAAGGATTCCTTCATGCATAAAAAGCACCCATTAAAAATTGCCCCTTCAATATTATCTGCCGATTTTGGACATATGGCTGATGAAGCGCGCCGTATCGAAGATTCAGGTGCAGATTTTTTGCACATTGATATTATGGATGGCAATTTTGTGCCTAATTTAACCATGGGACCTAAAATGGTTGGGGCGATTAATAGAGCCACGAATATGTTTTTGGATGTGCATTTAATGGTGTATCATCCCTTTGATTATATTGAACGTTTTGTGGAAGCTGGTGCTGATATGCTGACGTTCCACTTCGAAGCCACTGAAGATGTCGAAGAAACCCTGGCTTATATTCGAAAATGTAATATTAAAGCCGGATTAGCTTTTTGTCCTGAAACATCATTATCCATGATCCCTAAATATCTAGATAAATGCGACATGATGCTTCTGATGACCGTGCATCCAGGTTTTGGCGGGCAGGAATTTATGCCTGAGGTATTAGATAAAGTCGAATTCACCAGAGATATTTGTAATAAGCTTAACATTTGTGCAGGGGGTAAATATGCTCCTGAGGGAGTTGATCCTGCCAGTTTAGAGCCTTTTCTCATCCAAGTGGATGGAGGCATCAACCCTCAAACCGCTGAACTATGCGTCAAGGCTGGGGCAAATGTTTTAGTGGCCGGCTCCTATATTTTTAATGCTCCTGATTTTAACGCAGCTGTGAACTCATTACGTGTCAGGAAATAATCACGTGTTTTTATTTATTTTTTTAATTCATTCACTTTAGGACTTATGGTTAGCTATGGTTGCAAGTAATCAAATCACCCCAGGGATGATCCTCTCAGTTAGTGGGAAGCTCTATCGTGTGGAATCCAGTGTTAAAGTCACAGTTCCTAAAGGAACTCCCTTTATTAAGACAAAACTAAAGGACCTGACTACTAATCAAGTAACAGAAAAAAACTTCAAGCTTGGACAAACTGTCAGCGACGTTCCTCTGACGGAAAGGCATCTTGAGTATCTGTATCCAGAAGGCAAAAATTACCTATTTCTAGATATCAAAAATCTGGATAAAGTTTTGATTCCAATGGCTGTCATTGGAAACAAAGTTAATTATCTCAAAGAAGGTGTGGATATCAAAGCCTCTTTCTATGGAGAGATTGTCTTTGCTGTGGAATTGCCGCAATTTTTAGAATTGATGGTTTCTAAAATTGAAAATGAAAAAACCAAAGGAACTGCCACTCCTGCGCGCGTCGCTGTTTTAGAAACAGGGGCATTTGTACATGTCCCGCCATTTATCGATGTAGGAGACATCATCAAAGTCGATACGAAAACAGATGAGTATATACAACGCGTTTAAGAAGTGTGCAGCAATAATTTGCATGCGTCCTTAATCAACAACATTATCGCCGGAGGCTTTTCTTTGGAACTTAAGAAAATAAAAGAATTAATAGCTGCCATGGGGCGCAGTGATTTAAAAGAGCTGTTTCTGAAAGAAGGAGATTTTGAGTTAAGGCTTGAAAGAGGGACTTCTGGAACTTATTATCGAGGGGAATTTGAAAATTCAGAGAATTTTGTCCCTTCGCACGAAGGCTTTTATCAACGCTCTGCTAGAGGATTATCTAAAGGCGGAGATATTCCTTCTTCATTGCAAGCTCCTATCTCAGAAGAACAAAAACCTGAAGCAGCCCCGGGCATTTACGTTAAATCTCCTATGGTTGGTACCTACTATTCTTCTCCAGCACCCGACGAGCCTCCTTTTGTAAAAGTTGGGGACACCATTTCTAAAGACACTGTCATTTGCATTATCGAAGCGATGAAAGTCATGAACGAAGTCAAAGCAGGCGTCAATGGTGTTGTGGCAGAAATTTTAATCGAAAATGGACAGCCAGTCGAATTTGGCACGAAGCTCATAAAAATATCCTAGCGAAGTTTTCTTCATCGGACCAGACATATGCAAAAAGTACTTATAGCAAATCGCGGTGAAATTGCCGTTAGGATCATCAGAGCTTGCCACGACCTTGATTTACAAACCGTGGCCGTGTATTCAGAAGCAGATGCTGAAGCTCTGCACGTATTGCATGCTGATGAAGCCATCTGTATCGGCGAAGCCCCCTCAAGTAAATCTTATCTTAAAATTCCCCATATCCTTTCCGCTTGTGAGATCACTGGGGCTGATGCTTTGCATCCAGGGTATGGATTTTTAAGTGAAAATCCTAATTTTGCTTCGATCTGTGAAAGCTGTGGGTTAAATTTTATCGGGCCTTCTCCAAAGTCGATTGCTCTTTTAGGAGATAAGGCCAAAGCCAAATCTACCGCTCTTAGCGTAGGATGTCCTGTGATCCCTGGCTCTGAAGGGGTTGTTTCCGACTTTGCCCAAGCTATTGAAATCGCTAAAGAAATTGGGTTTCCCATTTTTATCAAAGCGGTTGCAGGCGGAGGGGGCAAAGGGATTCGCATCGCTTACAACGAGGCTGAATTTGGCAAGCAATTTTTGGCGGCTCGCTCAGAAGCCGAAGCCAGCTTTAGCAATCCCGATGTGTATCTGGAAAAAATGATTATGACCCCCCGGCATATCGAGGTGCAGGTGGTGGGAGATAAATATGGAAACTATGTGCATTTAGGTGAAAGAGATTGCACTATTCAACGACGTCGCCAAAAGCTCATTGAAGAAGCCCCGAGCCCCATTCTGTCCGCCAAATTAAGGGAAAAGATGGGGCAAGCAGCCATTAAAGTAGTACGGGCTGCCGGATATCATTCTGTAGGGACCGTCGAGTTCCTCTTAGACCAAAATCATCATTTCTATTTCATGGAAGTGAATACACGCATCCAAGTGGAACATACTGTGACAGAACAGCTCACGGGGGTGGATCTAGTCAGGGAACAACTAAAAATTGCCATGGGAAAAACACTTGAATATCAACAAAAAGATATTCATTTCAATGGGCACACCATTCAATTTCGCATCAATGCCGAAAACCCCGCAGCCGGCTTTGCGCCTTCACCGGGCCAGTTAGAGTACTATCTTCCACCAGGCGGTCCTGGAGTGCGGGTGGATAGTGCTTGCTATTCTGGTTATAAAATTCCTCCCAATTATGATTCGATGATCGGTAAACTGATCGTTCATGGAAAAACACGTCAAGAAGCAATGGCTGTAGGGAAAAGAGCTTTGCGCGAATTCCATATCGGCGGTGTTCACTCAACCATTCCTTTTCATCTCTACATGCTTGAAGATGACAAATTTTTACGCGCTGATTTTGACCTTGCATACATCGATCAGCTCATTTCTGAAGGTTCTCAATTCCTACGTGATTAGGACTTTACATCTTTTTTGGGGGTAATACCCCCATAACCCATCTTGAGATCAATCTAAAATTTATTTATTCTTAACATTCCCTTAACTATTGTAAGTGATATTACAGGGAATTCGCTAACAGACCTCAACAAACCAAAGAGAATAAGGTGATCGCCAACCTCTGAGGATTAACAAAAGGAAAAGACAATGAGAATGAAATCTTTGTACACCAATGCAACTAATGTGCTGTTATGCACGTTATTATCTTGTGCGGGAGTTCTCCAAGCCGAGCTACCGGTTCCAGACGTAACGAAAGAACGAATTGAGATCGGAACTCGTCCATTTTCTTTAATCGAACATACAGCATTGCAAGAATTGCGTGCTACCGAAGAAGAGGAAGAACTTGCGCAACTTCAAGCAGGAGGTTCAAAAACAGATGAAGAAGAACTTTCAAAGCTAAAGCATGCAGATTCAATCAATCCTGACGCGGAAAATGAACTGCAGGCAAAAATGTTTCCTTTTACAACATCTAACCTGACAACAACCCATGCAGGGATCTATCAAGCGCCCTTGGCTGTTTCAGCTTTAGGGGATACTGTAGAATTAATGGACGGTTCGATCTGGAGCGTTAGCTCAAACGATCGTTATAAAACATTCGATTGGTTAACAAGCGATCAAATCATCATTAAACCTAACCACAGCTTGTTTTCATCCTATCATTACAAATTGACTAATTTGAGCACCAAAGCAAATGTTGCTGTCAACCTATCTTTAGGACCAATATATAATGGCGTGCATACGCACTGGATTGTTGCGATCGACTACCAAAATCGTCAAATTTGCTTAGAAGATGGCACAGTTTGGTCCATTAAGAAATCCGATCGCGGTGCCATGAATAAGTGGATTGTCAACGATACCGTCATCATCGGAGTTAACGATGGCTATTTTTCGAGCAAATCGAATCCTAACATTCTCATCAACGTGAACGTATTAAACTACGCGCGCGGAGCTGTCATGTACTAAGTCGATTTCTGATTACCCCTCAACCTCTTTGAATAGTTGATATAATATATAAATATTTTTAATAAGAGCAATTATGCCTAATATTATTAGAGAATCTATAAGACCCCAACATTTTGAATCACCTTTTACCTATTCATGCCGTCGAAATGAACAGGTGGTGCAACGCTCGTTAAGCGCAAATGAAAGGTGTGTCATTTTTTTGACCACGCTTTTTGTGTCACCACTTCTATTTTTTGTGGGGGGAATCCCTGTGTTTTTTGTCCTTTGCGCGGGTGCAAAAATGCGTCATGAGGGCTATGTATATATTCCACGAGCTCGTCAAATTCGCATTCCGGTAGGTGAAGGCCTAGGAGTTAGTGCTAGCCTACCCAGAAATGGACGTAGGGGAAGATATGTATTTCTCCGCACGTTCTTGGGAGGGAATCGTTCAGAAGCTCGTCCGAGGCAGTCGCCTGCACGTCATCCTGCACATGGGGGGCCTTCAAGCGTTAGAGAGGAACGCAGAGGCCCCACAGGTGCGGCAAGGGAGCAAGGAGGCGTATCAGGCGGTTCTCGGCCAGCTAGACCTGGCCACGGTGGTGCGCAGCCTGCACGTCCGGTTCAGCCGAGAAATGCTCGTCCAATTCCTCAAAGCGTCGGAAATGGACGTTCAGGGGTTTCAGCTAGACGTGTTTAGTGTGCTTACCATTAGGATCAATTAAAAATTCGCATAAAATGATAAACGGAGAAATTAGATGAATATTAAAACAGTTGTGTTCAAAACAGCTCACTTATTTTGCCTGTTAGCTACAACCATGGCATTTGCGACACATGAATCAGTCCCTACTACGCAGGAAGAAGAGACGCATATCCCGATTGGCAAGCGCATTGAATCTCACTTAGAAAGAGTCGCTTTCAAAGAAAATCGTTTAAAAAATCCTCAAGAACAACAAGAAACAGAAGAAAAGCGTGGAAGTGAAGCTTTGGCAGCTTGTGAAAAGCAGCAAGTAACTTTTGGTGTTTCCGATGCTCGTTTTGAAGGGAAACTGCCGAAATCTGTTGCCTACTATACCACGCATCAAGGTGTGTACCGTTGCCCAACTTCCGTGACTTATAGTGGAGATTATGTGTCTCTAGATGATGGAAGCAGCTGGACCGTGTGCTCTTATGATCGCTATAAGACATTAAATTGGCTGACTTCTGACAGTATTGTCATCATGCCCAATAGCAATGCCTATTCAATCTATGATTTTTGTTTGGTGAATTTAAATACAGGGGTAACAGTTCAAGTTAATCTGTATTTAGGGCCTCTGTATGCAGGAGCTCATACATACTGGGTGACAGGCATTGATTATATCAATGACATTGTCTATCTGAATGATGGCTCATCCTGGGGAATTTCCGTGTTTGATTCCTCTATGATTAGTAAGTGGTTGCTTAATGATACAGTGATCCTGGGAATTAATAATGATTCTTCGTCCATCCGTCCTAATATTTTAATCAATGTGAATGTTTTAAACTATGCACGTGCAACGTGTTTAAATTAATCGGAGAAGGAGCGTAAATTATGCGTAGACAAGTAGTTACATCAAATAATTGTGTAAACCATTATCCTCAAACAACACAAACGACCACTACAACCACGACGACCACAACAACCCATCTACCTACTTCACAAATGCGCCCTCAGACTTTGCCTTTTGCGCCTCAGGCAGGGAATGTTGTGCCAGGCACTAGGGGTGTGACCAAACCGTCAAAAGTTGTGCGTGCCCCTAATACAACTTCTACAGAGGCACGTGTAAATCATGCATACCAGGCTGTTGAGCTGAGTGGACATCCTGCACGAGATGCAAGAGGGGGGCTTCCTCCAGCTACAGCACTGAACGCACGTGGCGCTCGTGATGGACGTTTATATTAAGAGTGAAAGGACTGACAAGCTCTCTCATTGCGAGAGCTTGTTTTTTAGAAGTTTTTCTTTGCGTGATCTCTGCGATAATGCCTTTCAATTCCATTTGCAACTTCTTCTGGATTGTCTGTAATGACAATTAAATCTAAATCTCCTTTGGAAATGCACCCATTGTCCAACACTGTCGATTTAATCCAATCCATCAGTCCCACCCAGTATTCTTTTCCCATTAAATAGATAGGAAAAGGATGGATCTTCTGAGTTTGAATGAGGGTGAGTGCTTCAAAAAGTTCATCTAAAGTGCCAAAACCGCCAGGAAGGAAAACATAGCCTTGTGCGTAGCGGATAAACATCACTTTCCGTATAAAAAAGTAACGGAATTGTAGTTTGTGCTTAGGGTCGATAAAGCGATTGAGTTCGTCTTCCATCGGTAGATTTATACCCAGTCCACAAGATTTTCCTTGCACGGATTGAGCTCCCTTATTGGCAGCTTCCATAATCCCTGGGCCCCCGCCAGTGATGATCGCAAAGTCTTTTTCTGCGATATGCCGCGCCACTTCAACAGCCAGTTGATAATAAGGGGTATCAGGTTGCAGTCGGGCAGATCCGAAAATAGAGACGGAGGGGCCGAGCTGTGTCATGGTTTCAAAACCGTCGACAAATTCCGAAATAATGCGAAAAACTCTCCAAGAGTCCGTAGTAAAAAATTTACTGTCCAAGTCGTCCATAATGCTCTCTCTTTATTCAGATTCAGGCGAACTCTCTAATAACAATGTTTCCATTGTATGTCTCAAACCTTTTGCTCCACGGCGCTGTAGGGGGGTGCCGAAGAGTTTTTCTGGATATTGCTCGATCTCTTTAATATCTTCAAGCGCTAGATAGGGGCCGGCCCCTTTATCGGGGGAAAATTCGGGAATTTCTGAATTTTTAGGGCGCACATTATGGGGGCATACATCTTGGCAAATATCGCAACCAAAGACGTAGCCTGGATTTTTTAGCCGAACTTCTTCGGGGATTTCTTTTTTCGATTCAATTAAATGATAGGACAAACATTTAGTGGCATTAAGAATATAGGGAGCTTCAAATGCTTGCGTTGGGCACGCATCTAAGCAGCGTGTACAACTGCCGCATCGCGGCAATCTGAGTGAAGAGAGTTTATCTTTGAATTCCAAGGAGGTAAATAAACCGGAAAGAAGGATAAACGTGCCAAATTTGCGGTGAATAAGCAAGGTGTTTTTGCCAAACCATCCAAGTCCAGCTTGAGCCGCCAAGGCCTTTTCCATCACCGGTGTTGAATCGCTAAAGCCTTTAGCAATACCCACTTGACCAGCACGGGTTTCTAGCCATTGAATAAACTTCTTTAATCTTTTACGATGTAAATGATGATAGTCACGCCCGCGGGCATAGGAAGCTACAACCCCCGCATCTCGCCGGAATTGGACACGCTCTTGTTTATAATGGGTGACAAAAAGAATAGCAGTTTTAGCCTGTGGAAATAGTTGCTGAGGGTCACACCGCAGCTGATTTTCCATATAGAGTAGATCGCCTTGATAATTTTCAGCGAGCCAAGACCTGTAAGAAGCAATGTCCTCTTCCGGAATCTTGGCATCTGTGATTCCTGCATCATCCCAACCCAAGCTAAGGGCTTGGGCTTTAATTTCTTCAAAAGTGATTTCAGGGGACATGCGAAGTTTTTTTGATACCGAACAATTTAGCAAAGAATGTCCCGAGTCTCGGAGGCTTGGCAGTCTTATGCCCCTGATTGCCATTGGCCACTTCATGGAGATTTTCGATGGCAATAAAAGCACTCGGATCTTCCCGGTAAATCAGCTCTTTTAATTCAGCGAGTTGCAAACGCTCAGAGATTACATACAAAATTTCTCGCTCATCGCCCGAAAATCCTCCTCTTCCATACATAATCGTCAGTCCTAAACCTAGTTCATGCATAATCGCTTTGGCAATTGCTTTGGAATTTTGCGAGATAATTAAAACCGATTTTGTTTCATCTAAACCGACAATGACAGAGTCCATTACTTTGCTGGCTACAATATACATAATCAATGAAAGTAAAGGAGGATGCCAGTCTTGAAAAGCAATCCCAGCGCCGCCAAAAATGAAAATGTTGCAAACCAGCACAACTTGGCCAACTGTGAAGCCTGTCTTTTTATTGATAATCAAGCCTAAGATTTCAGTGCCGTCAATGCACCCTCCATAGCGGATAATCAAGCCTATGCCTATTCCCAGAATAGCACCGCCAATGACCACAATTTCAACAGATTCGCCGATGAATTTTACGTCATGCAGGACCGTTTCAATGAAAACCAATGAGCCGATAAAAAGCAGGACGGCATACAGCATGTGGATTAAAAACCCCTTTCCAATATGCTTATAAGCAAGGTATAGGAACGGCAGGTTGAAAACTAGCAAGAAGAAGGGGAATAGGCTTTGGCCAAATAAATACCCGCAAATCATGGATATTCCGACAATTCCACCATCAATTAAGCTGCTCGGAATTAAAAAAACCTGGATTGAAAAAGCTGCTAGAAAAGCTCCTAGAGCGATTAAGAAGTAGTCTAGTGCTAAGCGTGAAAACGATTTGGATCTGTTTGAAGCTGAAGGGTCATGCATAGATATGTGCCTGAAAATGGGTAACAAAATGTCAAGTGTACTATAGAAAGACTGATTTGTACAGAAAAAAAAGAGCGAATCGAGCTGGAGTTATTTGCAGGACATTTATTCCAATTCTTTAAATATGAGTATTTTACATCAAAAATAGATGCGAGCACCACAAACCACTTGCATGGAATTATAAAAAGCAGTAAAGTTATTCTTCTTTTGCAGGGCGTATAGCTCAGTTGGTAGAGCTCCTGTCTTACACACAGGCGGTCATAGGTTCGAGTCCTTTTGCGCCCACATTTTTATCTACCCTTTGCGGGAGTAGTTCAATTGGTTAGAGCACCGGCTTGTCACGCCGGAAGTTGCGGGTTCGAGTCCCGTCTCTCGCGCATTTAAGCAGAGCCCATCGTTAATAACGATGGGCTAAGCTTCCTTAAATCTAAAATTCATTTATCAATTTAGCCAAATAAGTACGTCTGTCTTTCCTTTTTTTATCTAACGGTAAAAAATTGAGAATGAACAACTGCGAATCAAAGTGAAAAGGGTATTACCACAGTGTGCCGTGTAGGAATTAACGACACTCTAGAGAAAGTTGTTCAAAGCGATCGCGATGGGCTAACAAATGCTTATGGTCAGTCAATTCTCCGACATGTACTGGGACTGCAGTTAAATACCCTTGCTGTAGCAATGAGATATCGGAATCGGCATCTTCATCGAATTTTGCGAGTTTTGCTCCCAGCCAGTAATACGAATTATTTTGCGTTGGGTGTTCTCTTCTATCAGGATTTTCTGACCAGTACTCCTTTCCTTGGCGGGCTAACTTAATGCCTTTAATCCCCTCAAGATGCTTGGGAGGGAAATTGACATTGAGAAATGTGCCTATTGGAAGAGGGTGTTCCAGGATATGTTGTACGATCAAGGGGATATAAGGCTCAGCCATTTGATAGGCAGCATCGTGATAATCAAAACAAGAAAACGCGATACCGGGAATATCATGCATGATTCCCTCTATGACTCCGCCAACCGTGCCGCTATATAGTACATTACGGCCAGCATTGGTACCGCGGTTAATTCCAGAGAGAATTAAATCGGGAGGTGATTGCAGAATGACTGTCAAGCCAAGCTTCACGCAATCCGCGGGGGTTCCAGAGACACTCCAAACCGGGATATTTGCGGGCCAAGTCGTTTTTTCAATATGCAGTGGATCGCGGACGGTAATTGAAAGGCCAACTGCGGATTGTTCGCGTGCCGGGGCAACCACGGTAATATCGGCAAATGAAGCCAAAGCCTGCCATAAGTGCTTAATCCCCGGGGCATGAATTCCGTCATCATTAGTGACTAAAATTGAAGGGCGCTTTACATTAATCTGCATAGATCCTACATATTATTTTTTTAGAAATACTATAGTTTAATCGCGCCATATTGTCAAGGAAGGTCCAGTGGAAGAAAAGATTAAAGATCTCATCGATGAAAGATTGCTGCTGGCACAAGAGCGCACCACTTTAGCTAACGAACGAAATCGATTAGCTAATCAACGCACTTTTTTATCTTGGATTAGAACAGGTCTGGCAGGAGTTGGCGGAGGAGTAGGCATCGTGAAGCTGCTTTCTTTTCATAACACCTACCATCAAATGGCTTCTGAAACCGTGGGAATGATTTTAATCATCTGGGGCATTTTTATCTTTTTCTTAGCATTTGTTCAATATAGGCGTAGTTTCAAAAAATTAAATCTAAGAGAAAGCGAAGGGATATCCTTGCGAATTTATGCTGCTTTAGCTTTAACCTTGATCCTTTTATCGGTGACATTGCTCGTAATTATTTAACGGTTGGTGCGGAATTCAGAAGCTCTTTTTGATAATGCCTGCGTAATAAATTTTCGATTGCAGGATTCAGGGGATAGTTCTTTTTAGCTAGAGAAGCCACTGCCTGAACACAAATCAAAGCATTGCAGATAAAAAGATGGGCAGTGTCGGAAATGTCTTTTAAAGTGAAATTGTGATGCTCAACTGTGAAACCAAGCGCCTGTGCGCATTTTTCAAGACATTGGAGAGCAATCCCGTGAAGCAAGGGGAGCCTTGGGCAAGGGGTACAAAATTTTTCCCCATGAACCCAAAAGATATTGCCGCAGGAAACTTCGAGCAGCTCTTGCTGAGGGCTCAAAACCAGCATTTCATCATAGCCTGCATTTTTTGCCATGTGTTTGATCGCCAGGCGGTCGATATAAGACATGGTCTTTAGGCGTGCAAAAGGACGTATTATCGGTTCAGGAAAAATTCCTAAGTGCACCGAAGAGGCAAGAGGTTCCACATAAGGCCTTAGCGTCATCAAAACTTTTCCTATTCTAGGGCTCAGAGATAGATCAGAAGACGTCCCCCCGGTAATCATTATCTTGAGTCGCCACGTTCCCTGTTGTGCCCGCTGTTTAACAATAAAGTTTAGAATGGTGTGAATGTGGATGGGGGCATATGAAATTCCGAGGGCTTGCGCATGTCGCTTAAGTCTTTCGAGATGGGCCTCACAGTGTTCGACCCTTCCTTCGCAGACTTTGATAGAGGTGAAAACCCCATCGCCATAAAGCAAAGCACGCTCCTCTGCTGTAAACAAAGGAGCGTCAGCGGCGTAAAACTGTCCATCGTAGGAGACGAAATCAGTCATTTTTCTCAAAAAAGATGGTCAAAGGTTTAAACTCGCATTTACTAGCAAATGTCTGATCAAAACTGATTTCGGTCGCTCTCTGGAAATATTCTAAAATGGTTAAAACAGCTGGTGTTGAAGCACTTTTGTTCAAAGCCTGAGATTGAATAATGAGTTTTGTCTCTAAAAGTCCTTTAATGTCAGCTTCCCCTTCGCTTAGTGAGAGAGTCCAATTGAAATGAAGCTTAAAATATTCTAGAGCTTTAATCACTCTAAAACAATCAGGGTCTTCATTTACTTTTGGATGCACAGTGAAATGCAGGGGAATATCAACCTGGATGGAATCTTTTGCGATTGTCAGGTGAAATGTTTTTTTAATCGACGTATCCGTGCTCATTGCGACAAAAGTACCATTTTTAAGAGGATGCAGCCATGCTCTAAAAATCTGGTCTGTATAAGCAATCACCTCGGTGGACAGAAGTTGTAAGATTTCAAATCCAGGAATCATTAGCTTCAAAAGCGTATTTTGAAGATAGGATTCATAATTTTCTGCAGCTTTATTACAAAGAAGTTGAAAATCCAAATAGCGGATGTTCTCCTGAGAAATGTTTGTTTTTAAAAAGCTTTCGAATAGTTTCCAATCAGTCGAATCACATGCTTTTAGATGAGTGAGCTTGAAATTTTCGAAAGCATCTAATTGTGTTGAGGCGATTTCGCAGCCAAGGTCTTCTATCATTTTTTCCCAATGTAAAGCCCGTGAATTCGTATAGTAGGCTTCTTTCATCGACTCAAAAGTTTTTATAAGAGCTACCTCAAGCCTACACTCTAACATATCTTGAACTTTAGCCCAATTGATTGGATTGGCTTTCAGAAGGTTCAAAATAGGATTATGTGTTCTGGCAGCTGCAAAAAAGAGAAATAGAGACACCTGTTTCTCAATAGGCAGGAGCATTTCAGGTGCTTGAATTTCATAGATGCGAGTCAGTACTTTTTCAAATAAGTCAGGAGCGGCAATCTCTGACCCTTCTGCGATGACAAGCTTACCGTTTATAACAATATTAGCTAAAGCAAAACCATCAGGTGCTTGGGTTCTGTAGATATCTTTTGCAGGCAGAAGACAGGTGGATGTCAGCTTTGATTTTTTCCAGTGATAAGTTCCAGACACCCCCCAATCAGTTAAAAGTTTAACCATTTTCGAAGCTGTAAAGGTTTTAAAAATCTTTAACATGGATCGATCTGTCAGTTCGGTGCTTAACTGATGAATCTCCTTTAATAGCCTTAATTTTTCGAAGATTTCTTGAGATTGCGGAGGACTTGAGAAAGGGATTAAGAAACAGCTGATTTTTTTAGCGATCGGAGAATTTTTATCTTTGATTGCTTCGTAAACATTTTGAGTTTTCTCTAAGGCGTCTTCGATAGGTCCTAAAAGCACTTTTTCATAAAAAAGATCTAATAATGAAATTTCTTTTGCAAGTTTTTGGATGTGCTTTTGCCAAAATTTTTTTAAATTTTTTTGCACATCTTTGGTCTTCAAGACAGGGTGTCGCCTCAGAAGCTTTCGAGGTGTTTTGGGGGAAGTCACCTCAGGCGGAGATGTGCCTAAGTTACTTGCACTACGTTGCCTGCGAATAGCTGCGCGCAGCGTATCGCTTTTGACAAGCGGATTTTTACAATAAACCCTTGAGCCGTCTCTGAACTTTTCGATGGGATAATGTTTTTTGACAGCATCGATAAGAGAGTGAGGGGGAGATGTGGATAAGAGAGCCATAAATTCTTGTTGAGTGCTAAAAGATCGACTTCGCCGATCTCTGGTTATCTTCTTCTGTCGTAAACTTTCCTGAGGTGCCGATATTAAAGTTGTTGCGGCTAAAGAATCGTCTTGTGCTTTTTGCTTTGACTCAAAATTTTTGGCCTGTTCAACAAAAGAGGGAGGTGAGGTAGGCTCAGAAGTTAAAGATCTAAATTGTGAAGTATCAATGCTGCTTAATGAAACGCTTCGGCGAATTCTTCTTGGATGGTCAATTGAAGCCTTTTGTTGGGATTTTTCAACCTGTTGTTTAAAGATTTCAGTCGCTCTTCGAGGTATGGTAAGAGGGGTTGAGGGGTTGCCTAAAACCCTTTCTTCATAATCTTGAACGCGTTTTGCAACTGGTGTAGAAGCACTTGGATACAGACCGTAAGTACCTTCCATAAAAACTCTCCATATATATTTATACTATTTCTAAGAATAAAAGTTATTCTTTGCTAAAGATTCTTAACTAAAGATGAATTGATGTACACTTTAATGTTTTCTATTCAACAAGGTGGTAAATAACAAGTTCTTAGATCAAGTTTTTAAACAAGGCTTTACAAAAAGGCTGATCCTTCATAGTCTGAAGAAAAAAATAAAAGTCTGCTTTTTTCAAACCTTGGGCATAAATTTATGATATACAAAAACTTAACAAAAATGCGAATAAGTTTGTTATGCGCTGCCTTGTTTCTAGTGCCCCTAATTCCTCTAAGTGCCTATGACGATTCCCCTGCTTGTTTTAAAGAATTTGAGACCAATTTTTTCCCTTATGATTTGCTTAGTGAAGCCTTAAGCATGAGCGGGATTGGCCAAAGTCAATGGACTTTGATTTATCAAGAACTGAAAGGTCGAAGCGGCAGGATTGTGGATGAGATACAAAGCCAAGCCCGGCAAATGCAGCCAAATCCCCTAGACAATCCCTTTAATCCCGAGCAAGCGGAAAAAATTTTATTGAATGTTTTATACGCCGAATTCGATGATGTCATGCGCCTCTTCAGCATCGGTGTCCCAAACCCGCTGCTGATTAGATCAACTTTTGACTATATAAGAAGCCGACAGGCCAGAAAATTGAAGGCATGCTTAGAAAGTCAGCATACCCCATCTTTTAAGCGAAAACCCAATTTAAAGTATTGATTTGTTATCCAAAACAAGGAGAGAAAAATGAAGCGTTTAACTTATACACTGGTACTCTGTTTTGGAGTATTGGTGGTAGGCATGTCACAAGACATTTCAGCCGAGCAAGCCATTGCTGAAGATTGCTCTAAAGAACTATTGCTCTCATATTTCCCAGAATCCTTTGTGCGTGCAACGCTAAAGAAATTTAACGTTCCCGAAAGCGATTGGGCGGCGATTGTGGCCGAGCTAAAAAACCAGGATAAAGAAGTGATTAAGTCTGTTGAGACGAAAGCAGCAAGCATGACTCCCAATCCATTAAAAGATCCAAGCGATCGGCAGGCAGCTGTTAAGTTATTTAGAGAAACATTGCTCGGGGTTTTTGCTACAGTGTTAAAAAATCATGGTGTGCAAGATCCAAAGAAAATTCAAAGCATGCTCGATGACATCCAGCACCAAAAAGCTCAAAAATTTGCTGCGTGTATGAAGAAAACAACCTCTTCTCAAAATAACGAAGACGATGACGAAGATGAAGACGATGACGAAGACGATGACGAAGACGATGATGACAATGATGATGACGTAAAAGATACCAAAAAAGGCACTGCGCCAAAAACAAATTCAGGCCAAAAACCTGCAGCCAAATAAAAAACTAGAGTTAGGTAGAATCTTTTCTACCTAACTCTAGATTTCTCTCAACAAAATAATCCCTTCCTTTGCGAATCGGTTTTCCGAATACCCATCCTGGAACAATATAAACACAAAATCCATAGACAGCATCCCCTATCGGATAAACAATTAAATCCGTGATCCACCACTCAAAGCTGAGCTGAATTTTTTTCTCAAAAGTATAAATCAGCAGTAGCTGCATAAAAGATGTCAAAGCTGAAAAGAAAAAGGTCATTAGCGGTAAGGTACTAAGACTATCTGCAAAAAAATGTCTTTTATATCGATAAAGCACTAGCGCAGTGCATACATAGGCAAATGCGTAAATCCCTAATCGCGAATGCGAAGAGAGGAGGTCCAGGAGCAAGCCTGCAAGTAATGAGGCCCAAAGGCATAGGACGAGCTTTTTTTGATAGAAAAGAATGATGAGGAAAGGGACAAAAAAGAAAAAACGCAGCCCCGGAAAAAGGGCGGGCATAAAAAGTGTGGGAAGGAGAGCTAAAAGAAATGCAACATCTAAACGTTTGGAGTAAAGATTCATCTCTAATTAATAAGCTCCTTTAGAATTAAATATCGCGGGGATTGTTTTGGCGATTAATTTTAAATCTAAAAGGATTGATTGATTTTCGATATATTTTTGATCGAGCATAATGCGGTTGTCATACGAAACATCACTTCTGCCAGAAACTTGCCATAAGCCCGTAATACCGGGGCGTAGGCGCAGAATATCTTGGGCTTTAATGCCGTAATGCTGGGTAATCTCAGCTTCTACAACAGGGCGAGGGCCCACTACGCTCAAATCTCCTTTTAAAACATTCCAAAATTGCGGGAATTCATCCAAAGAAGTTTTGCGCAAGAATGAGCCAATTGGGGTAATGCGGGGATCTTGTTTAAGTTTGCGAGAATGGCTCCACTCTTCCTGAGTTTTGGAGCAGCAAGCAAGCATTTGGCTTAAGCGGGCTTCAGCGTCTGGGTACATCGTGCGGAACTTGTAGCATTTGAAGCGTTTTCCGCCTCTTCCAATCCGTTCATGCGAGAAAAAAACAGGCCCTTTCGAGGACAATTTAATGACAAGCCCTACCACCATAAATAGGGGGATGCAAAGAGCTAATGCCAGCAAGCTAAAAATAATATCGAAGATGCGCTTAAGAGGATTGTGCTTGATTTGCACATTCAATTCTGCCACGGATAAAAAATCTTGTGAAAAGTCTTCATGCATTTTCATTTCTATGGTGTCTGTTAAATTAAACTGCAAATGATTTTCCATTTAGAGCTGATTCTATAAGGATGAAGAAAAGGGATCAACTAAAAAGTATGTCCTCAACATGGGGTGTGCTGCGCAGGGCAAATTTTTTTTGCCAGGAGTTGCAACAAATCTGTATTGAGCGGCAAACATGCAAGTTTTTCAAAAGCCGCATCCATGTGCATTTGAGCAATCTCTTGGGCTTTTGCGACTCCTAAAAGAGTGGCATAAGTGGATTTTTTATTTTTCAGATCGGAACTGATGGCTTGACCATGTTTTAAATAACTAGAAGTGACGTCTAAGACGTCGTCCAGGATCTGAAAAGCGAGGCCAATATTTTCGCCAAATTGTTTCAGCAGCAGACGCTCTGAAGGTGCGCATCCAGCAATAATGGCTCCAAATTCAACAGCGCAGGCAATCAATGCTCCTGTTTTAGTCTGATGAATGTGCGTGACTTCCTCCAAATTGATCACTTGATTTTCTGCGCTAATATCCATGATCTGGCCAGCGATCATTCCATGTCCGCCGGCACTTTTAGCAAGCAAAGCTGTCAGTTCTACAATCTGGGTTGCAGTTAAATGGGGTGCACTTGTCAGGATTTCAAATGCATAAGTTAACAAAAAGTCGCCTGTTAGAATGGCGTGTCCTTCTGGAAAAGCTTTGTGTAAGGCTGGTTTTCCTCTTCTAAAATCATCATCATCCATTGCTGGAAGATCATCATGAATCATCGAATACGTATGGATTAATTCCAAAGCACAAGCCGGCTGAAGGGCAGCCTCACATTGACCTTGAAGAACACGTGCGACAGCCAAGGTCAGCAATGGGCGGATCCGTTTGCCTCCCCCTAATAAAGAGTAGCGGGCAGCCTGGAAAAGATGTGCGTAGGGGGTTGCTTGTTCAGCAACTAAAGTGTCTAGATGGGATTCCACTAAAAGAAGATTTTCTTTTAAGAAGGTTTCTAAAGGATCATGACAAATTTGAGGTATTGACTGTAGCATAGTCCTCGATGGATTTAGATTGATTTATTAAAGCTTGCATGCGACCAATGCTGATGTAGTCGAATCCTTTTTTATTCATGTCTTCCGCCGTATATTGATTGCGTCCGTCAAAGAAAGCATTCCCTTTCATGGTAGCCAAGATGGCTTTAAAATCGAGAAAACGGAATTGTTTCCATTCCGTGATTAGGGCAATTGCATCCGCCCCTTGTGCCGTTTCTAATTCATTTGAGCAAAAATGCACACCATCCAGTGATTTCAATAACTGGCGCCCTTTTTCCAAGGCTACAGGGTCGAATACGCGGACTTGTGCGCCTTCAGCTACCAAATGCGCAATGAGTTTTAGAGAGGGTGCATCGCGCATGTCGTCCGTTTCTGGTTTGAAAGAGAGCCCCCAAACCGCAATCACTTTTCCCTTAATCCCTTCCTCA
The DNA here is from genome assembly GCA_002786175.1 of Parachlamydia sp. GTDB lineage: Bacteria > Chlamydiota > Chlamydiia > Chlamydiales > Parachlamydiaceae > Parachlamydia. Next base: position 77,529 of record PEQL01000001.1, on the reverse strand, counting down.
TTTTGGTGAGCAAAGTATTCGCAAATTTTTTCTCCCAGCACCATTTTTTGCCGTTCATTGACAGCATTGACAGCCGTAAGCAAGTCCATTTTATAGCCGATGGAAAGACCATGAGAATATAAAGCGCGCACGTCTTTTGGCAGGCAAGAGCCCCCATAACCTGCACCGGCATAGAGAAAATGATACCCAATTCTTTTGTCGGCACCAATCCCTTTGCGTACTTTATTGATATCAGCCCCCGTCAACTCGCAAAAGCCTGCAAGTTCGTTCATGAATGAAATACGCGTAGCCAACATGGCGTTAGCAGCATATTTGACAAGCTCCGCAGAAGCAATATCCATAATGATTAGGCGATCATGACTTAACATAAAAGGGGAGTAGATTTCACGCATGACGTCGCTAACTTTTTCATTGTCAGTTCCAATAATGACGCGATCGGGCTTCATGAAGTCATGTACAGCATCGCCTTCTTTGAGAAATTCGGGGTTGGATACAATGTTAAATTTCAGATCCACACCACGTTCATCTAAAATTTCTTGCATAAGCGTTGCTAGCATCTGAGCTGTCCCTACAGGCACAGTCGACTTACTGACGATAATGCGATCTTCTTGCATATGTTCTGCTAATGAGCGAGCCACACTTTTGACATAGGTTAGATCAGCCTTGCCATCACATCCAATCGGCGTATCTACAGTGATAAAGCACACCAGCGCAGAAGCCACTGCTTTTTGATAATCAGTGGTAAATTGCAAACGTTCAGCTTTCACATTGCGTTTGACCATTTCTTCAAGACCAGGCTCGTAGATGGGAATTATGCCATGCTTGAGATTCTCAATTTTTTGCTGGTCAATATCTAGGCAAGTGACACGATGCCCCATTTCAGCAAGACAAGTACCTGTGACAAGTCCGACATATCCTGTACCAATAATTAATAAATCCATAAGAGCCTTTTAGTGTTCAATCATAAGGGAAGACAATAGCAGAATATCCAATAATCTGCCATGGCCTTATTAGTTATCACCGTAGAGACCCAGTAAAAGAAACACTGAAACAAAAAAAACCCAGAGGTACAGAGACACAGAGGGGGCAATTCACCCAATAAGGGAAAGGTAAATTTAATCACTCATTTAAACTTGCAATTTGCTATATTTTCTATTTTTTTAAGGATTTTTTGATGGATTTTACGCAAGAATCGACTGATCAGCTGACAAGCACGATTATTGGAGCTGCCATTGAAGAACATCGCACTTTAGGTCCAGGTTTGTTGGAATCAGTTTATGAAGTTTGTTTGGCCTACGAATTAAATCTAAGGGATCTAAAAGTAATTCGTCAGCAGTTACTGCCAATCGTATACAAAGGAATCAAGCTGGACTGTGACTACCGTTTGGATTTACTAGTAAAAGTTAGAAGTCAAATCAGTTAAGGATTTGACTTTAGTTCATGAAGCACAATTACTTTCATATCTAAAGTTGCTTGGAAGAGGCAGAGGTCTTCTCATAAACTTTAATGTACATTTGCTCAAAGATGGTGTCCGACGACTAAAGATTTAGGACCTCTTCCTCCTCTGTGCCTCTCGTTTGCTTTATTTAGCCTCTATGGTGTGTCTGTGGTGTGTGTTCTCTGCTAAAATTCTAAGCAGGGGAAGAAGCAGGGTGCACCGGAAGTATCAGGTCTTTTCATACCAACTGATAGATAGATAGCGATGCGATCGTCATCTTCTTTGTGACGATAGGACAGTTGGATATGCCAGCATGACCGCAGGGTAGTATTCAAATCGACTTCAAATTCATTATAAGAAGGTTCGCGGCGGCGATCCCATCCATGTCTGGATTCAAATTCTAGCGACCAGGTAGGGTAAAAGCGATAAAATATATGAAAAAGAACTGTATCCCGCCGGTCGGAAAGTGCAGAGCGCTTTAAGGATCTTTCGCTTCTAAAAGAATCGAGAATAAAATTAGTAGGATCTACCTTGCGCCAGCGATAGGCACTTCGATGCCTGTATTCTAACGAGAAAGCTAAATCTGCACTGAGTGTCCAGTCATTGCGGAAGTTATATTCTTCTAATTGTTGATGCTCAAAATCCCAAGCGGTCATAAATGTATGTCGTAGGGTATCTAAAGAGCTAAAGCGCAGTTGGCCATAAACTTTTGGAACAATGCTTGGAATTGTCGGGGTATCAAAAAAGGCGTATGCATATAAATCGGCAAATAAAGGGCGTTGTATACAACCTGGAATGGCTTTACAAAATAGACTTTGGGTTGCTCCAAATCGAAGAAGATTCAGGCGATGCCAGCCATCGTCAATATCGAAAATATAATGCTCTGGTGGAGAGGTTGTCGGGCTTGTCAAATATTGGTAAGCAAAATAAGGTTGCACCACGTGTTTGCAGTTCCCATAGAAACGCTCAAACTGGGTATGTCCCTTCATTCCAAAAGCAGCAAAAGTTAAGAACTTTTGATTCTTTTGCGGGCTATTTCCGTAATAAATGCATTTAGCGCCAATTTCAGGGCTGATATTAAAGATTCCTAAGCGCCAGGAGCGATAAAAACGTTGAGTATAAGCCACGCGTGTAGAGTGGTAATCCGGAACATTCCAGCGATTAGGTGTTGAGTAGGCAAAATCAAGATAGGAAGCTTTGAAGTGCATATCGGTAATTACACCTGTAGAACCGAGTATCAAAGGTTTCCAAGAAGTTTCAATGGAAGGCAATTCTTGTTTAATCGTTTGAAAGCTGTTGAAACGCACAACAGTAAAGAAGTTGGCTATCCATGAAGTATCTTGACGGCGCACGTGCAGCTTAGTGCGCAATGCCGTTTCCAATTCTAAGCTTTTATCGTGGTAATCGGTTGCCATATCTTTATCACTTAGTTTATCGTAAGTCATATCGATGGAAACACGGTCCTGTGCGACCGAATTGTGATAGATTCCTTGAAATCGATAACGTATTTTTTCATCGGGGTGTAGCAGCGATGAGTCGCGGGCGACATAATTAATCGAACGAAATTCAGCGCGTCGATCTGGCGAATGGTAATAGGTTTCAAAACCGCCGCCCAGCCCTCGATTGATGCGATAATCTAATCGCAAAAAAGTTTTCCAGTTATTCCAGGAAAAAATTTCATAGGTCATCCCGATGCGTGGACCTTGTCTTCCCCCCCAACGCACATTATAACGAATAGGATTATCTAAAATGGTCTCCAGATTTATGCGGAAAGAAGGTAGCCAAAATAATGGGAGCTTGATGAAAGTAAAGCATACGTTTTTGGCAAAAACATATTGTCCCTCTGTTAAGCAGACTTCATCGGCAGTGATTTGCCATTCAGGACAATAATTTTCTGAGGTTGTGACATATCCGTGGTAAATTTTATAATTTCCATCGGGACACAGTTCGATTTTTTTACCACCGAAAAACCAAGGTTCCAGGGCGGTCCTAGCATTGTAGATAAAGCCGCAATTTTTCTGGAAATCATAATCTAAATGCGTCCCTACAAATACATAAGGACCAAATTCTAGCATCACCTCATCTTCAGCGATTAAAGAGCAGACGGTAGAGTTTGTTAATTTTTTGTTGGTGTAGGCAATTTTTTTAGCTTGAATGCGGATATCTTTGCCCTGGATCACGCCCCCTTGCTCAGTCGTTAAAATGCCTTCTGAAAAATGAGGACAGCGTAAGTCAACCGTGATCCCCTGTGCAAATACATCATCGACTAGCTTTTCATCTTGCAAAGATTGAATCGTGGAAATCTTCAAAAAACTCAAAATAAGCCATAAAAAAAGCCATTGGCTGCATCTGAATTTTGGAATAGAGGGATATATAAGCATGAAATAGATTATTGAATAGACCTTAGAAGAAGCCCTGCCAAAGCGTATTTATTCGTTTGATTTCCATTTTTGATAGCTTCTAAAAGCACTTGAATGCCTTCATTATTTTGCGAACGAGCGAGCGATTCAAAAGATTCAATGAGGAGGCGAGAAGTTTCGTGAGGAGTCAGATGGTAAGAAGCGAGGCCTGTTCTGGCTTCCCAAGGGACAAAGGGACGGAAGCGAATGAGTTCTTGCCCTTGCTGTTCAGAGATCCATTTTTTTAGATTCTCTGCATAAGAGCCGGGGATTTTAAGTCGGTATAATGCGAGATTGCAGTAATTGCGGATCAGAGGGGCACCAGTTTTTTGCTGATATTTTTTTAAGAGATCGATCGCGCCTGGGGTCTGCAAATTTTCTAAAAGTTCCACTAGGGAAGGAACCAAATCATTTTGCTCAAGCTCAAAAATCAAAGAAGCGATTTTTAGAAAATCTTCTTCGGGCAATTCCAGGGTTTTAGCTAAAACCTCTTCGCGCATACTGACAGATAGTTCATAGACGACCGGATTTTCTGCCAGATTATGCTGCGCTGAGGGAATGATCTTCCAGTAGGAAAGCGCTTGACCCGGTGAATGAGTTTTGACAAATGCTAAATCCCTTGAATCATGAATTAAAATATCAGCCAAAATGGGAATACACTGCCGATCTTTTTTTTCTAGCAATGCTAAGCTGGCATTGAGCTTGATTAAAGGATGCGGAGAGTTTGAAATCAACTCTTTCAGAACAGTTTCAGTTCCTTTTAATTCTCCGAGCAGAGCAGTTGCAAAGAGCTCATGTCTTTTGGCAATGGAAATAATCTTTAAGCCAGCGGCCTGATCACCCATATTATATAGTGCTTGCAAGGCGGCTAAGGCGACCGTCAAATTAGTTGATTGCGCTAAGCGCTCTAGCAAGGGAATGGCAGTTTCATCTTTGAATAATCCTAAAGCCTTGGCACAGGTCTCTTGCTGTCTAATATCATGATGGCTAGCTAAAATCCTGATTTGTGGAAGAAAATCGTCGCGGCCTGTTTGGGCAATGCTGTGAATCACAGCCAGACGGGTATCGCGATTTGGCGAAGACATCATTTTGCGCAGTATCATAAAAGCTTCATTGGTTCCCACCAGAGCTAACAATTGTGGGAATAGTGCATGCACTTCATCAGGGAGCTTTATCATTAAAGATTCAATATGCGCCAAGGCTTGCGGGTGTTTCTTCTTAGCCAGATGAAAAGCTGCTTCAAAACGTACCAGCAACTCGCTTGAAAGCATCGCATTCAATAGCGAGTCGTCGGCTTTATCATCATAAGAGCTGGCCACTAGATTTAAGCATACAAGCTGTAATTGCGGATAAGGACTTTTCAAACCTTCTTCCAGCAAATACAAAGTTTTGTCATTGCCGGCAATACCGGCCCCAAACATTGTCATGAGCTGAATCTCAGGATCTTTAATGCGGGATCCCTGATCGAGAAGAATAAGTCCAAGCTGTTCTAAGAGCTCAAAATGATGGACGCCTGTCTGTTCGTAAAATTTTTGGTACAGTGTCAAGGACTCGCGCGTATTCCCTTGCTGCATGAAATATAGAATTTGTTTTTGTAAAGAGGAAGATGTTGCTAGAGGGGTTGCCGAAGTGAGTCCCAGAAGCATCAGCATGCAGAGAAGAGAATTTTTTAAAAAAGGAAACAGTTTCATGATAGAGCCTTAAAGATGGTCCCAAAGATTGATTCCAATCCGAGCTAGCAACATTTTGACAGTTTGAATGGGAAGCCCCAGCACATTGTAATAACATCCTTCTATAGCGCGGATAATCACGCTCCCATTTTTTTGAATCGCATACCCAGCTGCTTTATCTTCCCATTGAATTTTGGCTTGATAGCATTGAATTTCGTTTCGTGACAGCGGGTTAAATAATACACGGGTTATTTCAGCAGAAGAGTGTTCCTCTTTTCCCTGGCAGACAGTGACGCCAGTGTAAACTTCATGCCACACACCAGCTAGAGCCATTAGGATTTCTTCCCCTTCTTCTTTATTTTTAGGTTTTCCATACACCTTTCCTTCGCGGTACACAATTGTATCGGCAGTTAGAATGACAGCTTTAGGAAATTTTTTTGCTAAAATCCGCGCCTTTCCCTGCGAAATTTCACAGACATATTTTTGCGGATCATTGGCAAAAGGGACAGATTCCTCTGCAAAAGTAGAAGTCATTTGCTCAAAGGGGATCGAAAAGTATTCAAGGATTTCCTTTCGACGAGGGGATTGCGAGCCTAAGATTAAACGTGTCATAAGATTAGTTAATGAAAATTTGTGGGAAAATCGAAAGTTTGAGGGTCTCAATTTCTAGATTAGGGCAGTACGCATACAGTTTTTTAAGGATGAGTTCTTCATACTGTCTGAGTTCTTGTAGGGTGGTTTTAGCTTCTGGAATAAACATGCCGATGAAATCTTTTTGCTGGTAATGAACTTCACAGAGAGTATCCTCATGAGCAATAACAGTCTGCTTCCATTCTTTACTTTGGGTTAAGAGCATCTTGAGTTCAGCATGGAAACGGTATCCAATGAATACCTTTGCACTAATTCGCTTGTCGATTTCTGTATCCATCCAGTTCTCCCTCTTGAAAAAGCATAGTTTATCTGTGAAGAAGGTTTTAAGTCGAGCTATACTGCAACTGGCAGATCTAATTAGGTTCCAAAGTTTAGGTTAATAAAATCTCAGCTCCTTCATCTTGCTGGATTTTTTGATGCTGGACATAAATCCGTCTGAGCCGACCTTGATTGTCGAATTGCAGTACAAACTCGAGCCAACCTTCAGTAAAGTAATAAGAAAAAAGAGAATTTTGCAGGAATTTTTCCTTGCGGCAGGCCAGATCAAACGCCGCCTCCGCGTCCTCTCGAGCCATGAATTTTTTCAAGCGCTCAGGGCAACATCTTGGATCAATCAGGTACTTGATCAACTCATCGAATGACGGCGGGTGTGAGAAAGTGATGCCCAGATCCTGGGCAATGTCTTCTGGCAGGGATACAGGATAGCGAAATCGCATGAGGAAGCGACGAAATTTTTTAATGATATTTATAAGCATAATAGTGCTAATGTTAAACAATTTTATAGAATCTTAACAAAAATGATAAAATTAGTCAAATTAACAGTAAATATGTTTTTATAAACGTATTTTCTGAACTTTTGCTCTTGTGTCCGATCGGGTTGTTTGCTAAATTAAGCATTCACCCATTGAGATGACATATGCAAGCAATTTTCCTAGATCTAGAAACCACCGGCCTTGACCCTGTACAGCATGCTGTGATCGATATAGCTTTTAAAATCGTCAATTTAAGATCTAACGAAATCCAGGCTTCCTATCAAAGCGTGGTCAAACAACCTAAAGAGATCTGGGAACATCAGGATCCAGTCAGTTTAGAAATAAATGGCTACACAAGTGAACAGGTCGCAGGCGGTAAGTCGCCGCAGATTATCCGGGAAGAGATAGTTGCTCTTTTTTCTCAATTAGGCATTGTACGTGGTCAAGCTGTGTTTATCTGTCAAAACCCAGGATTTGATCGTGCTTTCTTTAATCAAATTATTGAAGCTTATACCCAGGAAAAAATGAATTGGCCTTACCACTGGCTCGATCTCGCATCCATGTTTTGGACGCAAATGATGCAAGGGTGGCTTTCGACAGGGCAGCCGATTCCAACCCTCATGAATTTATCTAAAGACTCCATAGCAAGCCATTTTCAACTTCCCCCAGAAGCAAGTCCTCATCGAGCTCTTAATGGTGTCAATCATTTAATGATGTGCTATCAGGCGGTCTTTGGAATCCACTTTGTAGAGCATCAAAGCTCTTAGCTTTCTTGCCGCTGGATGAGAAGCAATCCAGGCGCTTTTTGGCGATTCATCCATTGTTGATACGTGCAGCACCACTCATGAGGATCCAAGCCTCGCACAAAATCTAAAACGGCCTTTTCCTCTTTTTCTCCTTCCTCATGTCCTGGATAACATGTGACGCAGATGACGCCGCCTGGCATAAGAAGCGGGAAGGCAGCTTGTAAGCTTTCTATAGTCGTTTTGGCACGAGTTGTTCTGGATTTGTCCCCTTTCGGCAGATAACCTAGATTATAGACAATCAAGCGCACGGACTTGGGGGGTATGTCAGGAAAAGAAGAGTGACAGCTGCAAATCAGTTGCACGCGGCGCAAGAGATCGGGGGAGAGATGCTCCATCAAGCGTGCATTGGTTGCCAGGAGAGATTGTTCCTGTAGATCGATGCCAATCACCTGTCCTTGATCAGAATGGAGAGCAAGTTGAGCCAGTTTTAGGGTGTCGTGTCCATTGCCGCAAGTTGCGTCAATTACTGTATCTCCAGGGCGCACTAAAATCGTCCAGTACTGGTGTGCTAAATCTAAATGAGAGCGGAAAAGAGGAAATTGGGTAAACATGAATAGCCGTAAATAAATTAAAGGTTTTTAGTTTCTTAAGTTACCAAGGCATGCCTTTTAAATCGATGATGCCAGTCGGCCATTGATTGAGCGTCGCACAAGCTGGGAGAACGAGCGAGGGGCCTTGGTAGGTTGCCAATTGATTTGTATCCGGATCAATGTAGCTGGCTGTTTGCGTCAAAAGATGCCACCCCACGCGCGCATAGAAGTCGATGACTGCCGGACGACACTGCAAGTATCCAAAGGGTATTGACATGCTCAACAAAGTGCTGTGAAATTGATGCATAAGAGCGCGGCCAAGTCCATGTCGATGAAATCGGGGATGTGTCGCCACTTCGCCAACCCCCGCAATCCATAAAGCTTTGTGATCGACCATAATCTGGCGGCATTCAAAATCTAGATGAGCCAGGATCTCGCCATTTTGGGTGGCGATCCACAATCGATAACTTGGGCGAGCCCCCCAATAAGAAACTTGATTAAAAATTTCAGTATATTGCGGAAATGCCGCCATTAATAGGTTCTGAATAGCTCTATGATCGGTGGTATCTAGTTGATCTTCGGCTACCAAGCGAACGTCTAGCGGGGGCAGATTTGGGATTGACAATTCCATTAATTCTCATTTAAATGATTTCGCATTTCGATAATAAATGTTTAAGTTTATCAAATTGAACCCGAAAGGTCAACGCGCAAGCTAAGCTAAAGCCAACAAGCGTAGAATAAATATAAAGCTAATTAAGCTTATAAGAATGGAAAATGTTAAGTATTCCGCCTCTTTTTTAGTTTGGGGGTCTATTTGATTTTTTTTCTTTCTGGGAACTTATAGACATGTTTGTTGATTAGATAAGCTTTAAACCAGCAAGCCAATAAAGTGATCACTAAGGAGAGTCCATTGTGAAGATTGAATAGGCCTCGCCAAAGGAGAACTAGAGAGTTTGCGCACAGCTCCCTCTTTTTTCGCGGCTAATGATTAACTCGAACTTTGAATTATATCATTAATTAATGTGTTAATAATTGTTTAACTAAAATGTTGGATCTGTCTTTTGAAATTAATTTTAATTAGCAATTAGAGCGAAAATATAAGAATCGCTCTCATAAAGATATTGACATTTTGGAAAGAGCATTTTACAGTCGAGTCAAATGGTTAGTATTGCCTATCTCTCTAACCCCTAACTTTAATTTTGAGGAAATACCAATGAAAAAATTAGCTTATCTTTTACCTCTCTGTAGTTTATTGTGTTTGACATCATGTGAAAAAAAAGACACGCCCCCGACGCCGCCGCCACCGAATCCATCTGCCTACTATACAGCTGACGCAGAAAGTACTCTAGATACTTCCTCAAAAAAAATCCAGGAGCCAGCTCTTTCACATATGAAATCTGGGGATCAAGCTGATTCTTATGCAGATCGTCCATGGCTAAAAAAAATTAGACTGGCTCTTTCAGAAGATAAAGATTTATCCCCCTATGCTGAACGCATTAATGTCATCATCATCAAAGGGACCATTCAATTAAAAGGATCGGTTCCAAATGCTCAAGTTCGCGATGAATTGATCAAGAAAATCAAGTTAGTTGTCGGGGATCGTAAAGTTGAAGATGAATTAGAAGTTTCAGAGTAAACACCTGTTTAAAGGCTCTATACACACTTGTGGGTAGAAGAGCCTTTCTTCTGCAATTCAGGGGCGTTTCTTGATAAATCCCGCTAACGAAGCCGGTAACTTAAAATCCAGGTTTCTAAAGATCTTCGGGCATGTCTTGAAAGCTGACAGAAAGAAAAAAATCGTTGCGGTAGCCTAACGTTCGCGTCAAAAATTCACTAATCTGCTCTTCTAGGTGTTTGACAAACGAGCTTTGTTCGCTTTCAGCGATCAGCGGGAAATCCGCTTTAATATGCACCTGATTATTTTTGATTCTAATTTGGGTAGGGATAGAGTATTGAGGGAATAACTGCTTCCAATACAGATTTAAAGACTCTTCGATCAAGAGTTGGTCCACTTCTATCGCATTTTTACCCGAACGCACCATATATGAGCTTCGTCGGGCTTGCAGCGATAAATTTACGATAATGACAATACCGATTACAATAAAGGCTACCCCAGAAAAGAACACCATCCAAAAATCTTCAACAATCAGGCGTTGTAATGCCTTTTGGAGATTGGGAAACCAAGCAACTAACACACACCCAATTCCGGTCAATACAAAAAAAAGCGCAAGGATGGAGTTCATCAGAGAATAGAAAAAATTCCCCATCATGGCCCTGTTAAAATTCATCGTTGTACTCATTTTCTAAGCTAGAGTCAAGAGGCACCGGAGAGGGGCCGATCATTTTTTTCATTTGAGCAGGGGATACGATGTTTTTGAAAACTACATGCACCCGCGAAACATGCAGGCCTGTCATCTTGGTAATTTCTTCTGTGATTTTGGACTGAATCTCTTCCGCTTTTTCAGGAATTGAAACGCCGTAGCAGATGTTGACTTCGACTTTGATATCTACGCAATGAGTCTTATTATCTTGTTCGGAATAAATGCCCTTGATCCCACCCTCAACATTGCCTCGACCTAAAATGCTGTCTATGAAATTCCCTTCCACTAAAGTGATTCCATCTACTTTTGCTAAGCATTGCAGCACAATTCCCTGAAAAACTCGATTTTCTATATCTCGGATAAAAACTGTTTCAGGTAGTTCAAATTCTTTTGTGTCTACTTTACGAGTCTTTTCTTCTCCCATAATCGAGCTCCTTAAAATTAATGGCTACTTTTTCTATTTAACACTCTTAATTAAAAAAATGCACGATCTTTTATACACACTGCAAATATGCGTATAAAAAGCACAAAGCCCACAAGAAAGAACCTCGACTCTTTGCATTAGCAAAGGCAATGAGATAATTTTTTGTGGGCAGTGTGTTTTCTGCAGTAACTAAATTGAGGTTAAAACTAACCTTAGAAGTCCTAAAGGCCTTCTAAAGTTAACTAGATCTACCAGCTGGATTTAGTCACTCCAGGAAGCATTCCCGCTAAAGCCATTTCTCTAAAAGAAAGGCGGGACAATTTAAATTTGCGTAAGTAGCCGCGTGCTCTGCCTGTCAATTGGCAACGATTTCGAAGACGGATAGGGGAGGAATCTCTCGGCATTTTGTTGAGAGCAATCCTTGCAGCTTCTCTTTCTTCTTCAGTCGCGTTTAGGTCGAGGCTTTTTTTCTTAATCTCTTGTCTTTTGTCCCACTTGAGCTTTACAATTCGCTCACGGCGCTTTTGCTTTTCAACAGATGACTTCTTAGCCATAATTTTCCTTTCTATTTTTTACGAGCAGGACCTTTTTGTCTCTGCTTGCGATTGGGATCTTTTTTGTTAAGAATATAGAGACGACCATTTCGACGAACGAGAATGTCTCCCTTGGATTTATCGGCTTTAATCGAGGCCTTAACTTTCATGGGTGTATCCTGATTTTTCTTTCTGATATTTTTTCAATAGTTCCCATTCTTTATAGATGAACTTCGATTTCTTTTCAATGCTTTTCTCTCTAACTTTTTTAGGTCAATCAAACTGGCGGATAAGCTATTCTTCGAGTAATCTATCCAGGAGCTTAAGAAATCTAGAGCCCGTTAAAAGCTCTCTAAGTCTATCGCGATTTAGAGAGGGCTTTTTCTTTAGCAATTCAGCGACAGATTCAATTTGGGTGCGATGATCATCAATATATAAAAGGACGATTTTCAGAGTATTTAACGCTTTTTCCGGCTCTCTCTCAGTAGCTTGATTCGCAATATACGTGGCTAGAATGGCAGGGGCGTCCTCCAAATAATGGTAAAATTTTTGATCTTCCTCAGAAAAAGTGTTTAGGCTTTCGCTCGCGTTTTCTTCGCGTTCCTTTTCTTTCTCTTTTTCTTTCTTTTCTAGGGGTGGAATGGGGCGTTGATGAGAAGTCCCGATCACAGTTTCGGTTATAAAATCCTCAAAAAATGCGCGTGCGGAGTCAAGCTCTTGGTTTTGCAAGTGACCAACTGTGGAGTCATGTTCTTGGCTTTCCAATCGATAAGCTGTTGTCTGCTGTCTGATCATAGCTGTTTGATAGTTCTTAAAGTTTTGTGACTGCCTTAAGAAGTTCTCTATTTCGGTCGCGTGTTCGAAAAGAATGTAATCAATATAATCCCCTAAAGGAAAATCGCTGAGATCGGGGTACCATTCCTCAAATCCACGAGGCAAGAAATTTTTATAGGTTTTTGGTTCAGTCGAAGCGGCTAATAAGTTCTTAAGAAATTCCAGGTTTTCGAAGTCGACGGTTTCGCTGGGCTCGCTTGGCTGAAAAGCATTGATAAAATCTTCCAGGCTCCACTTTTGGGGTGGGGAGCTAATCGATTTCTCTATGTGGGGGGTGGACGAGGTAGGCGAGATAGACGAGATAGATAAGTATACCCCGATCAAAAGAGAGTGAGGTTTAGTGCGTTCTAAAGCGAGTTCGGCCCATTCGCTAGCTGAAAGTTCAGATGAAGGAGGTCGAATGAGATTTAAAGATTTGAGCGGGGGAATTTTGTTGCACAGGTCTTCAAGATGGTCTGGTTTGCCCTTAATATAAATAGGTAGATTAGTGGTAAAGAGGGTTGCACGATTTGTAAAAGCTTCCCAATCTGAAGGTGAGCTTTCTTTTTCCGCTATAACGGCTTCCAGTCTTGCCTCCAGGAATGTGATGAGCATTTTACAGGTGGCGGCCCTGTCTGGATTTTTACTCCCATGTTGATTGATGTAAAGAGGGGCTAGGTCTTTTAAATTGTCAATCAGGCAGCTGACTGTTTCCTTGTAAACGTAGATAGTCTCATTGGAGATGAAAAACCCCATTAAGCTCTCGGCTAGTTTGACCAAAGCTTCGGGCTTATCTTCGAAGAAAAGACTCATTTCCTTTGGAGTTTCAAATTTAATGATCTCAGACCAAAAAGGCTGTAAGAGTCTCTGCTCAGTTTCCGAAAGATTTGGGCGAATCGGGAGTTTTAAGAGAGAGTAAAAGCAATCTTCAAGGTAGGTCAGGCTGCAGTCTAATGTGAATTTTTCGAAGGCCTTGCTATTTCCGAGTTTTGTCACGATGGCACTTGTTTGAGCACGTTCAGGTTTGTTTTGAGTTTCAATAAAACTGCAAATCTCTGGTTGGTCTATAAAAAAAATCTTTAAAATATCCAAATTATCCTGGTCTCCATTGTCATGGACAAGTGCGCGAATTTTTAAAAATGATTCAAGGCAATCCAGCATCTTTTTTTTAATTAATTCTTCTTTGTCTTGAGGGCTATGGATAAAACTATACAAGGTTTGGATACGCTCTGCTCTTTTTTTTTGAAGCAGCTGCTCACGGAATTCTTCTTGATTTGCAGGAGGAGTGGGAAGAGAGGAAGAGTCGGTAGATTTGGAGGTGAATTCTTTTACCAGAGAGGCAATGTATGGTTCATTTTTTTCGTACCAGGAATGATCATAAGTTTTAGCTTCCAAGCACGCTTGTAAAAATTTAAAATATTGGTGGGGGTCAAGTTGTAAAACCCGCTTTAAATACATTTCAGGGTTTCTTGTTTTCTGCAAGCTGTCTAGGGCTTCAGTGGAGGGGAAATTTGCAGGAAGGGGGAATAAACGAGAGCTGATAGAGGAGAGTTCATTCATATAGTGTGTCTCGATATGATTAAAGGGGTTTATTACTTCATACAAGCTTGAAAAGTAAACGAGGAAAGGGATAAACTGCAATCATTAATGCATCTGAATTTAAAAACTAGCTTCAAAAAGCAAAGGACTGTTTCGGGTCTCGTTTACGTTTCAAGGTCTAAAAGGAATTTTTGCTTGCAATTATTCGAAATGCTCGTTATTCTTTTGCCCTTAGAGCATGAAAATAATTAGACATTTTAGCCAGTAAAAAGGAAAAAGCTGTGAAGCGAACATATCAACCTAGCAAACGTCGTAGAAAATCCGAGCATGGGTTTCGCAAAAGAATGAAAACAAGCGATGGACGAAAAATTATCAATCGTCGTCGTCGTCATGGCCGTAAGCAATTAACAAGAGCTTAATTCCATTGTCTTGTTCTTTTCCCAAGGCGTTAAAAATCCGTACCCGAAAGCAGTACCAACGACTATCTTACAAGGGTAGTCGATGCCTCGGGTCTTCAATAATTCTTGAATTTTGCCCGCATTCCTACACTCAAACTAGGCTTGGAATTACCGTGTCGAGAAAATATGGTAAAGCTCACGAGCGAAATCGGTTTAAGAGAATGGTGAGGGAGGCTTTTCGTACCGGCTATCATTTATTGCCCACTCATCTCGATGTGAATGTCAAACCTCGTGGACATCCTAAAAAATTAAAGATGAGTGATATTCAGCAAGAACTCATTTGTCTGCTTCAGCAAAATGCCTCTGCATGTGCTAGTCGTTAAATGATTTTTTTGTAGAACTTATAAGCGTTCGCACATGCCAAATTTTGCGTAGGTGCTATGTCAGAAATCGTTGAAAGCGAATTAAACGCTTTAAATCCTTCCCAAAAGCAGGCTGCAACCACCATTAGCGGCAGGGTTTTGATTCTTGCCGGTGCAGGCAGTGGTAAGACGAAAGTCTTAACTGTGCGCATGGCTTACCTGATTACTCTTAAAGAAGTTTCTCCGCGCGCCATCCTCGGACTAACTTTTACCAATAAAGCTGCTGCAGAAATGCGTCACCGCATTTCGCAACTTGTTTCACCTGCCATTGCTCAACAAGTCACCTTATCGACGTTTCACAGTTTCTGCATGCAAATCTTGCGTGCGGAAATCCACCGTTTAGGATATACCCAGCAATTTAGTCTTTATAATGAGAAGGACGTGCAGCGCCTCATCCAATTAATAGCGCGTGATTTGTTGGAGCATGAAGGTGATTTACCTTCTTTAGCGACCACTACAGCAGTGATTATTGAAGCTAAAAATAAAGGGCTGGCCACCCATGAAATAAAAGACACTGGGTCTGCGTGGCACGACGACTTTTCCCGTACACTTTACGAGCGCTTGCATGCCAGTTTAAGAGCTTATAATGCAGTGGATTTTAATAATTTACTTGGATTGACGGTTGAGCTTTTTGAAAAATTTCCGGAAGTCTTGGAGAAATATCAAGAAAAATTTCGCTACATCATGATTGATGAATATCAAGATACTAATCCGATCCAGTATCGCCTCGCCTCTTTGCTCGCTAAAAAATATAATAACCTATGTGTAGTGGGGGATGACGATCAGTCCATTTATGGATGGCGTGGTGCTGAAGTGAAGAATATTCTCGATTTCTCTCATGCGACGGTCATCAAGCTTGAACAAAATTATCGCTCCACAAACTCGATCTTGAAAGCTGCCAATGGAGTCATCAGCCACAATAAAACACGTTATCAAAAAGTCTTATGGAGCAAACGAGGCGAAGGGGAGCTAATCGAAGTTTTCCATGCACCCACAGAACGCGATGAAGCTGAAGCCGTTGTTTTTCGCATCGCACAATTGCGCGAAAAACATCAGTTAAAGTGGCGGGATATCGCCATTCTTTATCGATCAAATGCCCTTTCCAGATTATTTGAAACTGCGCTGATGAGTTATACCTGGAAAGAGGGGGAGAAATGGATAAAGGGCATCCCTTACGAAATTTTTGGCGGCGTAGAATTTTATGAGCGGCGTGAAGTGCGCGATATTTGCGCTTATTTAAAAGTGATTGTGAATCCACTCGATCAAGAGGCTTTGCTGCGGATTATTAATCAACCCCGTCGTGGAATTGGAGATGCCGCTTTAGATGCTATTACAGCCTATAATCGTACACAGCACATCTCTTTGTGGAGTGCGTTAAAAAAACTTATTGCCGAAAAAGAGGTGATGGCAGAAGTGCGCTCTCACTGGAATAACAAGGCATTAGATGCACTGGAACGATTTATGGTAATTTTGGAAACAGCCCGCCAAAAAGCTCAGGCAAATTTAACCGATTCCATTAAATGGCTTATAGAAGCCATCGACTATAAAAAAGCCATTCATGACGAAGTCAAAAGTGACCAAATGCGTGCCTTCAAATGGGAAAATGTGGAAGAGTTTATTTCTTCAATGGTAGAATTTGAAGCCTTTTTTCAAAAAAATACAGATCAACAGCCTACCTTGCAAGATTTTTTAGCGACCGTTTCTTTACACCAAGATTGGAATCAAAGTTTCGCCAAAAATTCTCAGGAAAAGGATCAGGTCAGCTTACTCACTTTTCACAGTGCCAAAGGATTGGAATTTAAAGCGTGTTTTCTCGTAGGAATTGAAGATCATATTATTCCACATGAAAAAAGTTTAAAAGAAGTTGGTGAAGAGGAAGAGCGGCGTTTGATGTATGTCGCCATTACCCGCGCCAGAGAATTCTTGACCATCAGTATGGCTCGCCAAAGAAAAAGGATGGGGAAGGAGTATGCTTCGCGCCCCTCCCGTTTTTTACACGAAGTCCCCAAAGAATTGCTTAAAACAACCCTTTGGGATCGACCTTAAATCTATCTCTGGGAAATTTTTGTATTTTCCATTGTATGGACTTTGTTTTGGTAAGCACTATAGCCGCTTAACATCTTTTGAATATGCTCTGCATAGCTAGCGCCGCCGCCTTCTTTGTACCCGGTTGCTCCGATTTGACGTTGTTGTGAGTCAAGCAAAAGGACTGTGGGAAAACTTTTAATTCCATACTTGTTTTTAATGGAATCGTTAATCTGTTTAATGGGAGCAGGTACAACACCCCGTGCAGGGAAGTCTAGCTTAACAAAAATCAATTTATCACCGAGTTGTTGAGCAAATTCACTTGTTGCCAAGCTCTCATTTTCCAGTTTTATACACCAGGTGCACCAATCCGAACCCGTAAAAAGCACAAACATCGGTTTGCCAGTCGATGCCGAAAGTTGGGCAGCTTCATTGAAGTTTTCATGCCATTGTAAGTGACTTGTAGAAGTGCTTTGTGCTGCTGATCCAAAACCAGATACTGCCAAAAATGCCACTAAGAACGCATAAGATAGTTGCTTGATCATTTTTTAACCTTTGGTGAGCTCAAGGTCTTTTATCTATTTGAAATAAAAGACCCTACATGTTTAAATAATTGCGTTGTTACATGAGTAACTTGCCGCAAGTTTTATATTCTACCCCATATTAACTTAATCTTTATAAGCATGCAATTCTTTCCTCCCACTCTTATTCTTAGGCACCGGAAGGAAAATTTAAAAAAATGCAGTTTGCGCGGTCTGGAAAAACGACAAGATTTTATTTTCTTAGAGTATCCAAGCGAACCACTCCCTCCCTTGCAGGAGTATATATTATTGACAATTGATGCCCCTCCTTTACAGCCCCAGGAAAATGGTCATGGGCTGCTGCTTTTGGATGGAACCTGGCGCTATGCCGCGGCCATGCAAAATTGGGTAGAACAGCAAGGACTTCCTTTAATTCATCGAAGTATTCCTTCGGAATGCCGGACTGCTTACCCCCGCTGCCAAACCGCCTGTGCTTTCCCTGACCAAGGGTTAGCCTCGATCGAAGCTCTCTATATTGCGTATTTGATTCTCAATCGCGATGTTTCTGAACTTCTTGATCGTTATTATTGGAAACAAGAGTTTTTAAATAGAAATCAGCAAATCTTAGATTCAATAAAAAGTAATATATAATTTTATAGACTTTTACTTTGATATTGTGTAATATGTTTTGTTAATAAAAGGGTGGAAATCGCATGGAATTGGCAAGTTTTTTGGAGCCTACTTTAAGAATTTTAGTAGAAGCTGAAGACTTTCTTTGGAGTTTTGTTGCTGCTCCCCTTGTGCTATTGCTTGGTTTTTTTCTGACATTTCATTCGAATTTTGTGCAGTTTAGGAAATTTCCAGCCGCCATCATGACTTTTTTCAGCCTGCTCAAAGAGAAAGAGACTGCTGTTGATGGCGTACACCCTTTAAAAGTATTTTTTGCGTGTGTCGGAGGCTGCGTTGGAATTGGAAATATTGTATCCATATGCACAGCTGTGCAAATAGGTGGTCCGGGGGCAATTTTTTGGATATGGATCACAGCCATCGGCGGAATGATGATCAAATACGCCGAGGTTTATCTGGGTTTGCGCTATCGCATCAAAAATCCCAACGGCGGATTCGATGGCGGCCCCATGTATTTTTTAAGTCATGCCTTCAAACAAAAATGGGTTCCAACCTTAGTTGCTACACTCCTATGCTTATACTGTGTTGAAATCTGGCAATTTAATGTCATTACCACCAGTATTTCTGCCAATTTCCCCGTTAATCAATATCTTGTTATTTTTGTTTTAATTGCTTTAGTCGTATTTGCCAGCAGCGGCGGTGTAGGTCGTGTAGGCAACATCTCTGGAACAGTCATTCCTGTTTTTATTTTACTCTATGTAGGGATGGGATTTTGGATACTCATGCATAATCTCGCCATTCTTCCGGAGATTTTTCATAGCATTGTGACCTCCGCTTTTTCTGGGCATGCTGCAGCCGGCGGATTTATCGGCAGCACCATGATGTTGACAGCGTCTCAAGGGATTAGAAGAGGATGTTATACCGGGGACGTAGGCATTGGATACGCCTCTGTGATTCATAGTGAAACATCCATTAAAATTCCCGAGAAACAAGCATGCCTAGTCTTTATGGATATTTTTCTCGATTCCTTTGTGATTTGCACCACCACAATTTTGCTGACGCTTATCACAGGCGTGTGGAATGAACCCCTCGATTGTTCCCTGCTAGTCCAAAGGGCCTTAGAAGGATATTTCCCCTACATGAACTTTTTCATGCCGTTCTTTTTATTTTTGCTAGGGTATTCCACCATCAATGCATTTTTCTGTGTTGGATTGAAATGCGCCCATTTCTTGCATCCCACCAAAGGCAAATTCTTCTTTTATATTTATGCCGTGAGTGCCCTGCTAATATTTTCTCTGGTGGATTCCAGCGCTGCGCAGAGCGTTATGACAATTATTGGAGGAATGCTTTTGATTTTCAATACCATTGGGATTATCAGACTCCGCAAAGAAATTTCTTACGAGATCGATGCGCCGCAACCAAGTTTAGTTTCTATCTCTTGAGCCTTTTGCCCATTTGATTTCAACCTGTGCGAGAATGTATTTTACCGAAGAAGCGAAATAGGTTGTTGCCTCTAAATTTCAGAAGATTATCGACATCAAAAATGGAATCGCATGGCTAGAATGAACCCTGCTCTGTGCCTCTGTGGTTCCCCTTGTTCAAGAAATCAATTAGCCCAAACCCCAGGCACTTGCTATGTAAGTGTCGATTGAGTTTGTGGCACAACATTCAGTTAGCCTCTCTTCATCTCTGTGCTCCTCCTGTTCGCCTTGGCGTGGTGAAATGAAGAAAGTTATTTCAGATCATTTTTGGGCTTGTTTCCTTTTCTATTAGGGGCTATCTTAGGTGCCAAAAAAAGGAGGAAGAGATGCTTGAGGACAAATCTTATGCAAAGTATGTTGAAGCGGGTTACTTGGGCCTGCTTAGAGGGGTATTTGGACTGGTAGAACATCCTTTAGACTTGTTAAAAACACGCATGCAAGCTGAAAAAAAAGTAAAGCCAGTCTGGCAAGTCTGCAAAGATATTTATCGCGAAAAAGGTTTTTTTGGAGGATATACTGCAGGGATTGTTCCCAATGGATTACGCATGACCCTCAAACACGTGTATCGATATCCCCTGATGTTGGAGATCCCTTCATTTTTTAAAAGAAATATTCCAACGGGCTTTCAAGCTAAACATCCAGATGGGGAAGTGTGGGCTACGGCGCTAAGTATAGCGAGTATTGAAACTTTGATCATCTGCCCGTTGGAAAGGTGTAAGGTCTTTCTGATGACGAGTGGATCTCAAATAAATTCAACAAGAACATTCCTACATCTCTGCCGTACCCAATATTCCGAGCTTTTTCGAGGAATGCAAGCTGTCTGGGCGCGTCAGGTTTTGAGTTGGGGAAGTTTTCTTTATACAAATAAAAAAGGCAAAGAGTGGGAAAGGAAACGCCTGCAAACAGATGAGCTTCCTTTTTTTTCTCTTATGCGCGTTAGTTTACTTACAGGGCTAGTGAATTCGATCTGCATGCCCCTAGATGTAGCCAAAACATCTTTGCAAAAGCGTAATCCTTCTTCAGATAATCTAGGAATAACTTTAGTCAAAATTTATAAGGATCATGGCATTCAAGGGTTATACGCTGGTTGGCAACCCAGAGTCGTGCAATATATGATTCATTCAGCCATCACCGTGGTTTTATTAGAGCGTTTAGAAAAAAAATATGAATAAAGAGTATCTTCACGATCAAGCAGAAATTGAGTCTTGAATTCTTTTCCACGTTGCGACAGGGAGTTCAGCGCCCAGAATCTGGACAACTTCTTTTCCCGCATGTGCACCTAGAGCCACAGCGCGAGCGATGGGTAATTTGGCAAGGTATCCATAGAGGAAGCCGCTGGTAAAGAGATCTCCGGCTCCTGTGGAATCAAGCGGGGTGATAGGCTCAGTCGGTATAAAGACTTCAAGGGTGTGTTGACCCACCCAGCACCCCGTTGGAGCATGAATGACCACGGTTTCACAAAGTTCTTTAAGGATTTGGCATCCTTCAGCTGGAGGCGCTTGGGTGAGTGCGGTGCTTTCTTCTGCGTTGGAAAACAGAATGTCAACGTATTTTTCCAGGAGGAACATAATTTCCGGTTTGTAATTGAGCGCCATTTCGACACTGGAAAGATCAAACGCGACCTTAGCTCCAGCTTCCTTGGCCAGAGCCATCGCTCTTTCAGTGACACCTATATTAAGTAAATTATATCCTTCCAAATAGACGAGTTGCACATTTTTGAAAGCGGTGGGATCCAACTCTTTAGATTGAAATGTAGACATGGGGCCTGGATAGGTGCGGAAAGTGCGTTGTCCATCTGGTGTAATTAGGCAAGCCGCTTTTCCAGTGGGCAAGGGGCTTGTTTGATACAAGGATGCAATCCCTTTTTCTTGCAAAGTCAGAGTGAATTCTCTGCCAGCAAGATCATCGCCGATTTTGCCAATCAGTCCGCACTTTTTTCCTAGATGAGCAAGTCCTTTAATGGTATTTGTAGCACTGCCCCCAGCCGATTTTTGTACGACTGTATGGTGCTTAATCAGTGCTTCAATAGTTTCAAAATCAACGATTTCCATTCCCCCTTTATATCCTGAAAGCTGAGCCACGTAGTCTTCATCCACATACATGATGTAATCAATAATTGGATTTCCTAGACCTAGGATTTCATATTTAAAGGGGGCATTAAGCTCCATAGGTCCTTCCTTACCCTGAAGAGGCTGTATTACTAGGTGTGACTAACATGCGTGCGATATAGTGGCGGTTTGCGTAGATGTAGTCGATGCCCGAGTAAATCGTATATAAGGCCGCGACAGAGACAATCCAGGTGCTAACGGTCTGCAAGGTTTCTTGAGAAAGTTTTCCTTCAGAATGGGGGATCATGAGAAGCAAAATGATAAATGCGGCTATCGCTTGGATAACGGCTTTTATTTTGCCGCTGGTGCGAGCTGCCAAAGCGAATCCTTTTAAAGCACAAATAGTTCTTAAAGTGCTGACGACGGAGTCTCGATAAAGAAAAATGAAAAGTAAAGGAATTGGCAGCATCACAGGAGCTTGGGTAAAAGTCAGGAAAACTGTTGTTCTGGAGATACTATCAGCCATCGGATCCAAAATTTTTCCGAGTTCAGTGACTTGATTGTAGCGTCGTGCTAGAAATCCATCAAAAGCATCGGACAATTCTGAAATTCCCATCAAACCTAAAAGAATATAGGGAAGTGTGGTTGAAGAGATATCTAAAGCGTCGTATTTTAAATAAATCATTAAAAAAATGGGGCTGATACACAGCCTTAAAAGAGTGACAGCGTTTGCTATGTTCAAAAGACACCTACAGAAGGGGTTTCTCAGTTTGAGAGTTAATAAGTTGTTTATAAATTGTTAAATAATGATCTGCCGGATGGTTCCAGCTAAAGTCAATATTCATGCCCTGCACCATCAAGTTGCGCCATTTATCTGGCTCATCAAACCAGCAGCGTATGGCACGTTTGAGGGTTGCTTCAAAGCATTCTAAAGTGGGATCGTCAAAAGTATAGCCATTAACTTCTTTGTGTCCAGGTTCAGTTGTATCCACATCTACAATTGTATCCGAGAGCCCGCCGGTTTTTCTGACAATAGGGATAGTTCCATACTTAAGTGCGATCATTTGTGTAAGTCCGCATGGCTCAAAAATAGAGGGGACAATCAGCATATCAGATCCGGCAAAGATTAAATGAGCTAATTCTTCCTGATGGTGCAAACTTAGGTGGACATCTGGATGATTGAGATAGTTTTGCTGTAGAGCGTGGAATTCATCATTGATAGCTGGGATTGGGCTAAATCCCAATAAAATAAATTGACCGTTTTGTTCGAGGATGTAAGGAATGGCGTGCTTAATTAATTCAATTCCCTTTTGCGGAACCAAGCGTGCGATGCATCCAATGATGGGCTTATGCTTTTCCGAAAATTCGATACGTTCGCGTAAGGTTTTTTTGATAAATCCTTTTTTATCTAACGTATTGCGGTCTTTTTTGTCTTTGGGAAGTTCTCGTGAGGAATAATGAGAAGGTAGGTAGCGATCAATTTCAGGATTCCAGAAGGAATAGTCAATGCCATTCAAAATCCCCTTAAACTTCGAGGTATATTTATTTAAAGTATCTTCTAAACCAAACCCATAGTCTTTGGTTAAAACTTCCTGAGCATAGGTCGGAGATACGGTTGTCACAAAATCTGAATACACAATACCTCCTTTTAAAAGATTTAACGACTCGGGGTAAACTTTATCTTGCAGTTTTTCTGGTGTGTAATAACTGCTTCCTTTTAGACCAATCATATCTAAATCAAACGTCGCGCACCTTCCCTGATATTCCATATTATGAATGGTGAGCATTGTTTTAGCATGATTAAAGCCCAAACTCTTATAAAGATCTTTAATTAGAATAGGCACAGCCGCTGTTTGCCAGTCATGGAGGTGAATGATATCGCATTGAATGTGTTTTTTAAATAAAAATTCAAGCGAAGCGCGACAAAAATATAGATATCTGAGGACATCGTCTTCACAGCCATAAAAACATCCCCGATTAAAAAAACGGCGCGGATCATGAGAATCGATAAAATACACTTTGAGATTTTCTACCCAGCCAGTCCAAATAGTATTCCGGTGCCATTCTCCATGGAAAAAGGACATCAAATTATCGGTATCAATTGTTAAATCCCGGATTTGGTTAGTGTCCATGCAATCATATTTTGGAATAATGATATCGACATCATGTCCTTTCCAGGATAATTCGCGTGAGAGTCCTAGGACGACATCGGCCAGTCCTCCTACTTTTGCAAGGGGGGCAAGTTCAGCGGCAATGTTAATAATGTGCATAGAATGCATCCTTAGTCTTTGAGATATCTCTTTCAGATTGCCAGTTGTCCAAATTCGTGTTTTCATGAAGAAGTCAGATGGCGCTAGACTCATTAAAGAACGAAGAGAATTTCTTTTCAATTGTTTCGATCTAATCTGCTAAAGAAATGCTGTTTTTAAGGAGTGAGCTACTTGTTTTATCCTTGGTTATGTCTGGAGTTTAGACTAATTTCATCTTTGAAAAGGGGAAAAGGAGAGGTGTTGAGGATTGCTTCTAAAAATCTAGTGAAAGGCATTCAACGCAAAGAGGACAACATAGCATGGAACGGTCATTGCACAATCTTTGCTTTCTAATGGTGCAGCGAAATGGAACCGCAGAGGTGCAGAGGGACAGAGCGGTTCACTAAGTTGCTTCTGAATATGTCTTGAGTGATTTTTCTCTTATGAAACTTGCCAATGCAAGTGTTATAGTCATTGCCCACATGCATGCATATGGGCAATATTAGCTTAAAAGTCTAATTGAACCAATAACAACCCTTAAGATCTTTAAAAAATGCTAAACTCGAGTTTGTGCCTCTGAGGTTCCTCTTGTTCTAGAGATGAAACACAAAGCCTCTGTAGTTAGGCTTGGAGTCATAGAATCATAGGGAGGGAGATTTTGTGAGTTTGCGCAATTGGGAAACAAGGCGTGCCACAATTTCAATCGCGCGATCAATTTCAGTTTCAGTGGTATAGCGACTTAACGAAAAACGGATGGCTGAAGCAGCTTGTGTCAATGGAATTCCCATGCTAGTTAGAATCCGCGAGGGTTCAAGCGCGCCGGAGGCACAGGCAGAGCCATGGCTAACAGCAACTCCTTGGCTGTCAAGTAATGCTATTAAAGTTTCACCTTCTATTCTAGCAAAAGAAAGATTGGAAACATTCGGCGCACGTGCTCCAAAGCCATTAACAGTGACTCCCGTTACAGAGGATTGGATCCCTTTCTCAAGTCGATCTCGCAGCGCATGCATTTTATCATAGGCATTAGGTCCTTCTTCGATTAACAGTTGGATTGCTTGCGCAAGGCCCACGATTCCCGCCAGATTTTCAGTTCCGCCTCTTCGGCCATTTTCTTGTGGTCCGCCAGTGAGAAGGGGGCAAAGAGCAGTGCCTTTTCTAATCCAGACAAATCCTACCCCTTTTGGTCCATGAATTTTATGGGCGCTGAAACACATGGCAGCAACTCCAGCAGGAATGGTGATAGATGCTTTGCCAAGTAAGGCCACTCCATCGATGATCAAAGGAATATGCGCTGCTTCGGCTAGAGCGGCCATGGCTGGAAGATCAATCTTTACGCCCGTTTCACTATTCACGGCAGTCAAGATAAGCAGACATGTATCGTTACGGATAGCATCCTGGACTTGCTGCGGCGTGACTGCACCAGCTAATCCAGCCTTCAACCATGTGAGAAGTGTTCCATTTTTTTCCAAGGAAGTTAAAGTGTTGTAGATACAGGCATGCTCCACATTGGAGGAAATCACATGGCCATTTTTTTTGGCAAGCATGCCGCGAATCAGCATATTCATTCCTTCGGTGCCTCCCGAAGTAAATACAATTTCCTCGGGCTTAACTTTTAAATAAGCCGCAACAGTATGGCGTGCATGAGCCAATTGGGCGCGTGAAGCTTGGCCATAGGAGTGAATGCTTGAAGGATTGCCGATTGAGGTAGAAAGATTTTCTACCATTGCTTGAAGTACGCGCGGATCTATGGCGGTACTTGCATTATTATCTAGATAAATTCTCTGATTCATTTTCTTTAACTATATGAAGCATCACGACAGTGATATTGTCATGGCCTCCTTTTTCCTTAGCTTGTTGAACAAGTTTTTCGGTAGCCTGCTGGATTGAAGGCGCTTGATTAATCACTTGTTCTATTTCTTTACGAGACAGCAAGTCGGATAACCCATCTGTGCACATCATAAAAGTATCTCCGAGAGCAAAATCGGTGATGGCAACCGAAGGAGTTACGTGAGGTTCGGTGCCAATGGCTTTTGTGATAATGTTTTTATACAAAAATTCGGTTGCATGTTGCTCTTCAATTTGGCCTAAATCCAAGAGTTCGCATAAAAGGGAATGGTCTTTAGTTAACTGTTCTAATTGCCCTTCGCGCAGACGATAAATGCGGCTATCCCCCACGTGGCCATAAATGACCCCTTCTTCATGGAAATACAAACAACATAATGTTGTCCCCATGCCTTTTAATTCATTTGATTCTCTACCCATGCGATAAATGGCTTTATTGACCTGCACGATCGCATGCTTTAAAATGTGGTAGGAGTCTTTCAAGGCAGGTTTTTGCAAACCTTCTAATTTTTTTGACGCAAGTTTGCATAAATACTGCACAGCTTCTCTTGCGGCAATTTCACCAGCCTGGTGGCCGCCCATACCATCTGCGAGCGCAAAAAAACGAATAACAGGGACTTCTGCCCAAGTATCTTCATTATTTTGCCTGACAAGCCCAACGTCGGAAATACCAAATGTTAAAACTTTATATGACATCAATGGAAGTGCCATAGACCTGCATTTTGAAAGGTTCGAGTTTTTCAATCAGATTCATAAACACAACTACCGCTTTCCATTTTTTGTGCAGATTCAGATAGTCGATATCCAGCGAGTTGAGTTGTCAAAAAAATAACCTTACCAAATTTTAAGATATTTTTCCATCATTAACCAATGAATTGTTTGGCTAGGTCGCAGCTTTATTTTCTAATTCTTCCCATCTGGCGTAAAGTTGTTCAAGATCTTCTTGAGCTTTCTGCAGGGCTTCACATGTTACTGCTAAGTGGTTTGGATTAAGCATAGCCGCTGCATTTTCGGTTTGGGCATGCAGTTCTTCCAGTTGTTTTTCAATGCGTGTCATTTTATCTGGAATAGCTTTGAGCTCTAATTCTTCCCCATAGGTCAGTTTCTTCGGGGTAGAGGCGGTTTTTTCAATAGCCTTCACTTCTTTTTTGAGATTTTTATGCGCATTTTCCAATTTTTTAATTTCTTGGTCATAGGCTTCCCATTGGGAATAATCGGCAAAAAAAGCAGGTTCTTCAGCTGATCCAAGTCCAATCAAAACTGTCGATACACGATCCAGAAGGTAGCGGTCATGTGTAATGAGCACGACGGCCCCGGGGAATTGCAAAAGGCTATCCTCCAGGATCTCAAGAGTCGAAATATCCAAATCGTTGGTCGGTTCATCCAAGAGGAGAATGTCGGCTGGTTTAAGCATTAGTCTAGCAATCATAACCCGCGCTTTTTCGCCCCCAGACAAACGTTGTAAAGGCAGATCGAGTCTTTCTTGAGAAAATTGAAAGCGCTTGCACCACGAGTTTACATGGATAGATTGTCCTCGATAAATCACGTATTCTCCATCAGGAGCCAGGGCATTTCGCAACGGGAGATGCTGTGGCAACTCTTCTCGATGCTGGTCAAAATAGGCGATTTTCAAACCATCGGCATATTTTATTGTGCCCGCATCAGGAGCCAGTTCACCGGCAAGAATTTTGAGTAATGTAGACTTGCCGCTGCCATTCAGCCCAATGATTCCTAAACGTGTGCCGGGGGAAAGTGTAAAATCGATTTTTTTGAAAAGCGTTTTATTGCCCATCGCTTTCGTGAGATTTTTCGTTGTCAGGAGTTTGCGCGTTTGCCTTTCAGAAGCCGCAAAATCAATTTGAGAAAAGGAAACTTTATTGCGATTTTTGACCTCAGCTAATTCATCCACAAGACGATGGGTTTGCTGCACGCGCGATTGAGCTTTGGTGGTGCGTGCTTTAGGAGATTTCTTTAGCCAGGCAATTTCATCGCGAGCCTTATTAGCAAGCGTTCTTTCGTATTGCTGCTGGCCAGTTAAGAATTGATCTTTTCTTTCTAAGAAAATGCTGTAAGGTCCTTCGACCAGAAAAAGGCCGTCAGGAAAGCTGCGATTAATTTCGAGGATTTTTGATGTCGTATTCTCAAGGAAAAAGCGGTCATGACTAATGAGAAGAAAGGTCAGGTTTTCGCGCGTTAAGAAAGTCTCCAACCATAAAATCCCTTCTAGGTCTAGATGGTTAGTGGGTTCATCAAGCATAAGCACATCGGGTGACAGAATCAACTGCAAACCAATGCTAAGCCTTTTTTTCCACCCCCCTGATAGCTCTTGGACTAGTTGTTGGGGATTATTAAAGCCAAGTTTGCTAAGAGTTTTACTGATAAGGGAATCTCGTTCGTATTCAGGCAGATTAGAATGCAAAAGAGGTTGTTTTAGGGTTTCCAGCACAGTTCCAGAGGCGAATACTGCATCCTGTGGGACATAACCGACCTTTAGATTTTGCTTAAAGGAAAGAGTCCCACTGTCAGCCGTTTCAAGACCAGCTAGAATTTTTAAAAAAGTGGATTTACCCGCGCCATTCGGACCAATGATACCGATGCGATCCCCCTTGAAGATGGAGACACTGAGGCGTTCAAACAATACATTTGAACCGAAGGTTTTGCTAATTTGATGACAGTTGATAAGCGGGGACATAATTTACAATTGATCCAAAAAATAGTTATTTAAAAATAGATTTTGCTTAAAGCAAAAGAGATTTGTTTAGAAATTTAAGCTGATTCAATTATACTTAAAAAAAACGTTTACGTCAAGATCTCCCTCCAAGCCCTTGTGAAAAGGATAAATTAACGAATCTTTTTACTTGAAATCCTCATGCGCCATTAGAAAATTTCCAGGAATGTTTGCTGAGATTTGGTAAGTTTGGTCTGATGGGGAAAAACCGCATAAACCTTATACAGGATTGGATCCAAGTCGAGAGGCGAGATCACCAGGTTTTTACGGCGTGAAGCGACATAATCTGGAAAAAAACCAATCCCAACCCCTTCTTCAGTTAAGCTCGCAATGACCTCCCAGCTGGAGACCTCCATGAGAATAGGCATTTCTCCGCCAAATTTTTTCTGATAAGCTTTTTTGAGCATTTTTGTTTCTAAACGTTCTTCAGAAAGCAGAAAAGGGGTTGAAAGAGCTGATGGTAAAGAATTCGACTGGTAGAGATGGTAATACCCTGAAAAGAGGGGATAACAATCAAATCCTGATAAGTCTTCATTGTCAAGGACAATGCCAAAGTCCACTAAATTTTTTTTAATCAGGTTTTTGATGATATCGGTATTTCCCAACCTAAAAGTGACCTTGACATGGGGCCTTAAAGAGATAAATTTTTTTAGATGGGAAGGAAGCACAGCTAAAGCAAAACTATGCATGCAGGCGAATTCCATTTTTCCCATTTCATGGGCATCCACTAATGAAGTTTCTAACTCAGCAACTTTTTCGAAGATAGCTTGCGCATGCTGCACAATCAGTTCTCCCTCATAAGTGAGCTTAAACTTATTGGGGTGATGGGTGATTAGCGATTTGCCTAAACCTTGTTCCAGTTTTGTGATTCCTTGGCTAATTGCTGACTGACTGACGAAATTCAGTTTCGCCGATGCTGAAATGCTGCCGCATTTGGCGGCGTCGCAAAAGTATTTGAGGTAAATCAAATTCAAAGGGAGTAGGGCGGATAAATCTGCCATTAGTAATTGTTATGCTAATGTTAATTTTTATTAATTTTTCTTACAACAAAAACTAGTTTATACCATGTGAGTTATGATTGCAAAGATTCTCATTGCACATCGAACTCAATGATTTAAAGATAGGTTAGAATATGTTAACTAAAAAATTTTCGGGATTAAGAGCTGTTTTCTTTCCCATTCATCGAGAGGAACTCGCGGTTTTTGCCGATGGGTCTCATGATGTTTTTTGTTGTTTTCAATTATACAATTTTGCGTGATACAAAAGATACCCTTGTTGTCAATGCCGCAGGGGCGGAAGCCTTAAGTTTAATTAAACTCTTCGGGACAGTTCCGGGAGCCCTTGTGGTGTTGTTAATCTACGCGAAATTGAGCGTCGTTTTTTCAAAAAAAATGCTCTTTTATGTGACCCTTACACCCTTTATCCTTTTCTTCAGCCTCTTTGCCTACATCATTTATCCTTTTGAGGCAAGCTTACATCCTTCGCCAGAAACGGTAACCCAGCTGACGGAAGCATATCCACGCTTTAAGACCTTTTTTTTGGTTTATGGGTCTTGGAGCTATGCTTTATTTTACGTGTTTTCTGAGCTTTGGGGGAGTGTTGTGTTGTCGCTTCTTTTTTGGCAATTTGCAAACGACTTTATCCAAATTCAAGAAGCCAAAAGGTTTTATCCGCTTTTCGGGATGATAGCGAATTTTGGGGCGGTGGCTGCGGGGTTATGTATCCAATATTTTTCGAAGATGCGCGGAATGCTCACCGAAGGGATCGATCTACGGGGAGAGACGCTGTATTATCTAATGGGAGCCGTCGCGATAGGGGGGGGGTTGCTGGTGATGGGGATCTACGGACTGATGAATCGCTATGTAATCGAAGCGCAGCAGCCCATCCAAAAATCTAAAACACAAAAAGTAAAGATTTCTCTCACTGAGAGTTTTAAATTTTTAATCCGCGCAAGCCACCTCGGATATATTGCGTTGATCGTCATTTGTTCCGGCATCTCTCAAAATATGATTGAAGCTGTTTGGAAAGATCAAATTAAAAAGGTGTATCTAAATGAAAATGCCTATAATGCATTTATGGGGCAGTTTTCAACTATTAATGGAATAGTCACAATCCTTTTCATGTTTATTGGAAGCAACGTCGTTCGTGTATTTGGTTGGAAAATAAGCGCAATGTTGACGCCCCTAATGATTTTATTAACCGGAATGCTTTTTTTCGGCTTTATTAACTTTAAAGAGCATCTTGAGCTCTATACCTTAAGCTTTTTAGCTATGACCCCCACAGCATTGGCTGTATGGATTGGTTTTTCGCAGAATTCTCTGAGCAAATCCACAAAGTATTCACTATTTGATCCCACCAAGGAGATGAGTTATATTCCTTTAGATCAGGAATCGAAAGTTAAAGGAAAAGCCGCCGTGGATGTTGTAGGAGGTAGACTTGGAAAGTCGGGAGGTTCTTTGATGCAGCAAATTTTACTGATAACAACGGGAGGGACTTTAGTGGAAATTTCTCCTTATTTAGGAGCCATGGTCTGTCTTTGTGTTTTCGTGTGGCTGCTAGCCATTCAAAAACTCAGCAAGAGTCTAACGACGCTCCATACAGAAGCTGAAGCGAAATCGCAAAAAGTTGCTTTGGCTTCCTAAGAAATGGAAGGATAGATCTCAAGGTCTTTGAGGTAGGCAATGATTCAAGTTCACCGCCTACCTTTTTCATAGGTTGTTACAAATGAATACCAAGACCAATGCCGAGTTTGATTCCACCTACGTTGATCCGGTTTCTTTCGACTTCTGAATTCCCAGCAAATTGAAAGGGTTGGTACAGGTAATCCGCAAATATATCAAAGAAGAAACATCTCCATGTATATTGAATTCCTGACTTAGCGATTCCACCCCAAGACTCTTTAGATAAATGGCGGCTCACAAATTCAGAATCGTCATGGATACGTAAGAATGTATAAGTCGCGCCAAGACCCCCATAGGCTTTCAGACAGGGACAAAAGCAGTAAGAATACTTAGCTCCAAAGCTTAAAGGCACGACATTAATGCGGGAAGAATTCTTAAAACCGCTGGCTTGTCCTTTATCATGCAACCAAGAACCATTGATAAAGCCGGAAAACCCCTTGTATACTGGTTTTGAAATTTCAACTTGATAATCAGCGCTCCATTGATGGTAAATTCTTCTAAACTTTTTAGAGGAAGGATAAAAAGCAGCCACACGAACTTCAGGTTCCCAGCCGCAAGTCAAACAAGTTAGGTCAAGCGATGCAAGTTCAAATATAGGCAGGCACACTGCAACTAAAAATAATAGTATTTTTTTCATAATAACTTCCTTAGTAAGTTAATCCTTCATCAATGAAAACGATGTTGAGCTGATTTTTCCTCCAAGCTCTTCAGCAGATAAATCTGTTTTAAAGGACTAAAGTCACAGTTGAGCTAGCTAGTCCATCTTTCGTGTAAGCGGATAGTTTATACACATCTGCACCTTTTTTCTTTTTTCTAATATCACTATATTTTAATGGTCCATTCGCTGAGATTTTTGAAAGAACTTGTCCATTCCTCGTCAACAAATAGCCAGCCACACGTTTGTCTGAGCTTGCTTTCCACGTGAGTTGATGAACGCGCACTTTTTGGACTAGAAAAGACTGGCGAATCACTTTCCCTTTAAATTGCGTAGGCGGTGGTAGTTGCTCTACCGTTTGAACCGGAGGTGGAGGCGGTGGAGGAGGGGGAAGCGGTGGCTGAACAACCGGAATCTCTACAATCACTTCGGTTTCTGGCTCCAGCACTGGTTCTTGGATAGGGTCAACATTTTCATTCTTTTCTTCTTCCATTACCGGCGTGGAATTGATCTGAAACAGATCAAAGCCAGATGAGGCTTGAGCAATATTGTGGGTGCCGTTCGATCTAATCCATACGGCAATTCCATTGCCTTTGGCATCAACAGTGACTTGGGGGGCCGTAGCAAATTGACCGGCTTCTGAAAGGTCATCAGGGGCTGACCAAGTCCCGTTGAAAGGCAAACTAGCAGCTTGAATCACTTTTTTCGTAGAATTTTGCCACACGGCGATCGCATTGCCTTGAAAATCCACAGCCAACTGAGGGCCGATGACGAATTCACTTTTTGAAGAAACATTCTGTAGATTTTGCCAGACCCCATTGATCATTTTTAAGCTTTGTATGGTATGCGAAACTGTATCTTCCCATAAAATGACGGCATTGGCATCTCCACCTAAAGCCATTCCCACGCGGGGATTGGTGGCATTGACATCAGCGGGTGATAAGTTACTAGGGGGGGTCCAAGAACCGCCAAAAAAAGAGCGGCTGGCTTGAATCGTATTCGTTGTTCCATTAAATCTAATCCAGACAGCAATTGCTTCTCCCTTAGAATCAAGGGAAACTTGAGGTTTGTCAGCATTTTGGCCGGGAAGGGAAAGTGCCACTGGGCCTGACCAATTTCCTCCATAAGGCAAGGCTGCTGATTCAATAATGTATTGAGATCCATCAAACCGTTTCCAAACAGCTAAAACATTACCGCTTAGATTTACTGATAGGTACGGTAGAAAGGCGTCTTGCCCAATTAATGAAATGTCAGTCGGAGCAGACCAGCTCCCATTATGAGGCAAAGTGGCACTTTGGATCATTGAATAAAAGCCATTAAACCTTTCCCAGATAGCGACTGCATTGCCGCTTTGGTCTATAACAACTTGAGGATTAGTTGCATTTTGACCAGGATTGGAAAGACTCACAGGTGTAGACCACCCTCCGCCGAAAGTCTGCGTGGAAGCTTGAATGATAGAATTTGTTCCATCATTTCTTGTCCATATAGCCACTGCATTTCCATTAGGGTCGATTGCGACTTGCGGCGCGGTTGCGCTTCTTCCGATTAAAGATAGATTAGTGGGTTCTGACCAGTTTGCTCCAAAAGGCAAGCTGGCTGCCTGGATGATCAAATTGGAGCCATTAAAACGTCCCCAAACTGCGACAGCATTTCCTATGGGATCAGTAGCGACCTTAGGAATAGAAGCATTTTGTCCGGGGGCTGAGAGATCAACAGGGGTTGCCCAACCAGCAAGATCTACCGGGACTGTCCACTCAGCATGTAGTTGTGTGAATGCTAACGTTAGAGAAAGAATTAAGGGATGGAGGGGCACCAGAAATTTCATACATTCCTCAACATGTGGTGTTAATCGTTGGTTCAGTTTCTAATTTTCAGACATAGGTGATTAAATCATTTGTTCGCTCAATCACTAGAAATAAAAGAAAAATGAAAATAAGAAAAGATATTAATTTTTTTTATTAAAGGCGGAAGGAATGTCTTTTAAACACAAGTTTTTAGCGAGATTGTTGTTTTTTATTTTCAGAAATTTCGCGCATGCGGCGTCTTTCCCCAGCGGTTAAAGATTTCTCTCCGGAACGGGAAATTTTAGTGAGCATGGCGTCAATAAACTGATCATCGTCATCAAAGACAGGCTTCCCTGTTTTAAAATCAAAGATTTTAGATTTAAGAGTATTGGGACGATTTTTATTCCATTTCCTGAAGTACCCCATGCCTTTGTCATACCAAATTGTCAAGGTGTCGTCGACAGCATGTGTCCATGGAAAGGGAGTTCTTAATCCTAAAACCGTCACAGCATATAGATACCCCATGAGAAGGCCTGAGCCGTAAAATAAAAATGCCATGCCATCAGCTTGGGAAAGGTTTATAAGCACAAATGCAAGGACCACTCCCGCTAGCAGCCATTTTGTTTTAATAGGGAAAACAAAAAATAAGAGAATTTCGCTCTCAGCATAGAGACAGGCCCAAATGACGAATAACGCCAAAAGAACTGGCATAGGTCCAGCAAGGGATCCGCTGGATCCCCACAAGCTCATGGGAAGAAGTGTGATCAAACCGCAGAGAGCTGCTGTGGCAAAATAAAAAATTAGGAATGCCTGTTCGCCAATTTTTTCAATGATCGTGCTGCCAAGCACCCATAAAAGGTATAATGTGAAAGTCAAGTTGATAAGATACGAAAGCGTTATCCCATAAGCCGAACCATCCTGCACTAAAGCATAAGTCAGGGGTTGCCAAATGTAATAATGGCTAATGCCATAAACAGAGAGCGCCAGCCAGTCAAATGGGCTATGAATGCCAAACACTTGGCTAAAAAGAGGGTGTAAAAGTGCACAGATCAGGCTGATAGCTCCAGTCGCAATCAGCAGATATCGCATTGCCTTGGAAGTAAATTCAGGGCCAAATTGGGCGTAAAGAGTATTAGAGCGCATGGTTTATCTACCAAAGGGCGGAATCATTCATAATAATTTCTTTAACTTCTTCCTCACTCAACTGAATGTCGTTAATTCGCTTGAAGCGTAGCATAACGCCATTATTTTCACATCTATTTATCGCTTCATCGGCATCCATTTCGTTGACAGATCGGTCATTATGATGGATAAACTTTCCAGTTTCAGTCCGCTCAATAGCTGTATAGTGCCCATCCTTATCTGAGCCACCATGCAGAATGGCCCCCGTTAACTGATAGGTGCATTTCTTAGTCGGTCGAATGACCCAATTGTCACTGTCATTGAGTCCAATGTTTGAGCGATCATATTCAATCAATTCGAAACATCCCTTGCGGTCCAAAGCTAAGGGGCGATTGCAACGGACTTGTTCCATGAGCCCATCTTCTGTGAATTTTTGCCGACCGCGTTCATCTTCCACGCCTACAACACGAGAAAAATTTATATGGAGGGTTTTAGGCAGATTTAATGGGTAATCGCTAGTCGTATAATTGATTTCCGGTGCCGCTTCGTTTTTCTCATCTTCTTTAAACGTGCGTGTATCCCTCTTTTTAAGCAAAGTTGCAGGATCGAGTGGCATGTCACCTAATGCCTCTGCATACGACACAGAAATTTTAATCAGAGGATCAGCTGTATCTGCATTGGGGGGGTGGAAGTAGCCTGGATCGTTAGACTTATAAACCACGGTGCTTTGGTAAAAATCTTTATGTGGATTATTAGGATTTAAATCTATTGCAGAGGGATATTGAAAAACGCGTTGTAGGCAAAGGAAAAATTCCGCCGCATCCATCTGTCCGCCTATCATGGGGTCATCTCTGATGAGTTTATTCACTTCGGCTTCGAGGATTTTGGCATCTTTCTTTCCAATGTACCCCTTATTTTCGGTGCGCATTCTAGTGATATAAGTTTTCAGGGTATTTTGCAACTTTGCTTGCATAGGGGTTGTTGTAGGCATCACCAAAATGGGGTCCCAAAAATCGGTCGATGACATAAATTTCATCGAAGCATTTAGCCAGCATGTATTCGCCAAATTTCTAATTCCAATCTTTATTCCATCTGGAGGGGGAGGAGGAAGGAGGTTAGCATGCGGAGAAGGGGGGGGTGGATTAGGAGTTGGCACTGCTCGATGGGGACCTGGAGTTTCAGTAAGATTTATAGCTTTTTTCCTTTGCGAGATTTCCCAGCTTTTCATAAGGGAGGAAGCCAGAAAAAAGACGGGGACAGAGAGGATGCCTGCGGTGGGTATTCCTGTAAATAAAGCTGTTATAATGGCGATGGATTTTTTGCTGCCGCTGATTTTAATGGGGTTTATTGGCTCAACTGGCAGTGATGATTTAGTAATTGTGAATGGATGAGACCAATGCTCTCCGGTAAAAAAGCGATTGATAAACCCGATATCTTTTTCTGTCATAATTTAACCTTATTTAAGGGTATTTAAGTATAATTATACAATAATTATTGTTTTAGTTGTAATAAAACCATCTTACAAAGAAATAATTGCTTTTAATTTTTCAATATAAAAATTTTTCGAATGAAGCTTTTGAGGAAAAATGTTGTTTTTTATGAGAAAAGAATTTATGCTCATCAGATTAGTAAATTCATCATAAAATTCACCCCGTAACTCTTTATGTGAAGAGCTTGGGAAAAAGTAACTGTTTTGGAGCTTTTATGAAAAAAAATAATTCACACCCAAAATATCAGAAAATTCTGTTTGTTGATTCAGCAACAGGTTTCCGGTTTGTTTGTGGTTCAACGCTACAGCCTAAAGAAAGAGAAGTTTTTGAAGGGATTGAGTATCCAGTGTACCGCGTGCCGATTTCTTCTGCTTCCCATCCCTTTTTTACTGGAAGCGCTAAGTTTGTCGATTCAGAAGGACGTGTTGATAAGTTTAAAAAACGTTATAACACTAAGGCTAAAGTCGAAGCTCCAGCAGACGAGCAATAAGCTAAAGTCAATTTCTACCAGATCTGGCTTCAAAATTCTCCTTTTGCTTTTAGCTAACCCTAAGTTAGCTAAAAATAAGGATCGCTATGAAGCTGTTTCTGGTATTGCTTTTTAAATCCCTTTGCTGAATTTTCCAACCCACGAAGATGCAATGGAAGCCAAAATAAACAAACTCCTTTCGAAATTGCCAAGCATTGAAGAAAATCTCGGGCAACCCGAAATTTTTCAAGATCAAAAACGCTATAAGGCTCTGACTCAAGAGCACGCTTACCTGATGGAATTAAAAGCGGTTTGGGAAAAAATCCAAAAAGCCCAACAACAGCTTCGTGATAATCAAGAGTTATTGGCGCACGAGGGAAATATTGAGCTTAGAGAAGTTTTCGAAGAAGATACAGCAGCTTTGCGCCTCCAACTCGAAAAATGGCAGGGAGAGCTAGAGAACTTACTCGTCCCGCCTGATCCAAATGATAGCCGAAATACCATCTTAGAGATTCGCGCAGGTACAGGCGGCGATGAGGCCGCACTTTTTG
This sequence comes from Parachlamydia sp., assembly GCA_002786175.1. GTDB lineage: Bacteria > Chlamydiota > Chlamydiia > Chlamydiales > Parachlamydiaceae > Parachlamydia. The sequence continues at coordinate 40,560 of PEQL01000001.1, read as the reverse complement.
TAGGCAATTGTGTGCGCATGTACAAGCTCTATGCGGATGCCAAAGGCTGGAAGTATGAGCTTCTTTCCTGCACCCCTTCTGAGGTTGGAGGCTTTAAAGAATATGTGATGGTTTTATCCGGCGAAAATGTTTATCGCTTATTGCATCATGAAGGGGGAACGCATCGCGTCCAGCGTGTGCCTGAAACAGAAGCCCAGGGAAGGGTGCACACCTCAGCTGTTACGGTTGCGATTTTATTGGAGCCGGATGAAGATGCTGAAGTGGTTGTTGATGAAAAAGATTTACGCGTAGATACTTATCGCTCTTCAGGGGCAGGTGGGCAGCACGTCAATACGACTGACAGCGCCGTCCGCTTAACTCACCTTCCCACTGGCATTGTTGTTTATTGTCAGGAAGAGCGCAGTCAGCATAAGAATAAAGACAAGGCGATGCGCCTTTTAAAAGCCAAAATCGCCGAAGCTGAGCTCAGGAAAAAACAAGAAGAAATCGCTTCCACACGCTCGCAGCAAGTTGGGTCTGGTGATCGTTCAGAACGTATTCGAACCTACAATTTTCCGCAAAATCGCATCACCGACCATCGCATTAATCTGACACGTTATAATCTAGATAGAGTGATGGAGGGGGATTTGGATGAAGTGGCGTTAGCCTTGGTTTCCCATTTTCACCAACAAAAGCTTTCCTCCTAACGTACATGAAGACTGTTCTGGAAATTCTCACCCTCTCCACAGAATATTTCACCAAGCTTGGCTTTGCAAATCCTCGCAAACAGGCCATTGAACTCATTGGGGATGCGCTGCAGACAACTCCGATCGATTTATATTTGCAATTTGACCGACCTCTCGAAGAGGCGGAAATTCAAAAATGTCGGGAAAATATCAAGCGTCGCGGGGCGAGAGAGCCTTTACAGTATATTCGAGGTGAGGTTGATTTCTTTGACTGCCGCTTTAAAGTGACTTCTGCCGTTTTAATCCCAAGAAATGAAACCGAAATTCTGGTCGATTTAATCTATCAGGAACTCAGTCAGCTTTCTTTGGCTGGATGTCAGTTATGGGACATTTGCTGTGGTTCGGGCTGTATCGGGATTTCCCTAAAGAAAAAATTTCCCGACCTGCAGGTCTATCTTTCAGATTTTTCCGAAGCAGCATTGCAAATTGCTAAGGCCAACGCTGAGCTTAATCAAGTCGAAGTTGTCTTTGTGCAAGGTGATCTTTTACAGCCATTTAAGGGTAAGCAAGCGGATTTTGTTGTGTGTAATCCCCCTTATGTCGCAGAATCTGAGTGGAATTCTTTAGAGCAAGAGGTGAAGTTTGAGCCCAAAAGCGCTTTAATCGGCGGAAATGATGGCCTGTCTTTTTATCGCCGCTTAGCCACTGAGTTAAAAAATCATCTCAAACCAAAAGCAAAAGCTTGGTTGGAAATCGGTGCTAACCAGGGAAATAGCATCCAAATGCTTTTTGAACCGGATAAAGTTGCATCTAAATGGAAGGTTTGTCGCTTTGCTAAGGACTGGTCGAATCGAGATCGATTCTTTTTCCTTGAAAATGAATGAATTTTTGATTATCCTACTCCCTTTTATCAATTGAGATAAAAAACTGGAAGGCGTTTATGCTTGGTGTATTAACAGAAAAAATGCAAGGACTCATCTCAAAGCTTGTTGGGAAGAAAAAGCTGACGGATGAAAATATTGTCGAGGCCGTCACTGAGGTGCGACTTGCGCTTTTAGATGCGGATGTTAATTATACCGTTGTCAAGACCCTTGTCAAGCGCGTGAAAGAGAAAGCTGTTGGGGATATCCTCATTAAATCCGTCTCTCCCGGACAGCAATTTATTAAAATCGTGCATGATGAACTCGTCGCTTTAATGGGCGGTGCTGAAGCCACTGTGAATGTCGAAGGCAATCCTGCGATCGTGATGCTTTGCGGGTTGCAAGGATGTGGTAAAACCACCCATTGCGCCAAGTTAGCCAAGTTTTTGAAGAAAAAAGGGGCATGCAAAAACCCGCTTCTCGTCGCATGCGATTTGCAAAGGCCAGCTGCCATTAAGCAGCTGCAAACTTTGGGGGAACAAATTGGGGTGCCAGTTTTTACACTGCCCGATGAAAAAGATCCTGTTAAAGTCGCTCAGCAAGCCCTTGTCGAAGCTAAGAAAGGGCAGCATGACCTGCTGATTGTCGATACGGCTGGACGTTTGCACATTGATGAAGAATTAATGATGCAGCTGGAAAGAGTACGTGATGTCCTCGATCCGAAAGAAATTTTATTTGTGGCCAATGCGGCTACAGGACAAGACGCGGTCAAAGTGGCAGCAGACTTTAATGCGCGCGTAGCCGTGACGGGAACCATCCTGACCATGCTTGATGGCAGCAGCCGCGGCGGTGCCGCGATTTCGATTAAAGAAGTCACTGGCAAGCCATTAAAATTTGAAGGGATTGGTGAAAAACTAGACGATCTTCAAGTGTTTAATCCGATGTCAATGGCCGATCGGATCTTGGGAATGGGTGATACGATCAACCTCGTGAAAAAAGCCCAAGAGCATATTAGTGAGGAAGACGCTAAGAATTTAGAAAAGAAAATCCGTACTGCAACTTTTACGTATGACGACTATTTGAGCCAAATTCAAATGATTAAAAAAATGGGCTCGCTCAAAAGTTTATTCGGCATGTTTCCCGGTGCAGCAGGATTAAAGTTGGATGAATTCGATGAAAAAGAATTCTTCAAAGTTGAAGCTCTCATCCAATCGATGACACCTGATGAGCGCTTTGAAAAAGTAGAACTATCCGTTCCGCGACGTAAAAGAATCGTGGCCGGTAGCGGAACATCAATTGATGATATTAATCGCTTAGTCAAATCCTTTAAACAAGCTAAGCAATTTTTTAAGAAATTACCAAATATGAAAACTTTAGAAAAGATGATGGGAGGATCCCTATGGCGTTAAAAATTCGTTTAAGACAACAAGGCAGGACAAATCGTCCATTTTATCGCGTTGTGGTCACAGATTGCAACACCCCACGCGATGGAAGATATGTGGAAGAGCTTGGCTGGTACAATCCAGGTGAAGCCGATGCCGACAAAGGTTTGCTGATTAAAGCAGATCGCGTGCAACATTGGTTAAGCGTGGGTGCTATCCTGACAGACAGCGCACACAGCCTTGTAGCAAAAGTTGCTCCAAGCGTAATTCGCGAGCAAACTGAAAAAAGACTTGCACTCCGCGCTAGAAATGCCGCGAAGCGCAAACAAAGAAAGAAGGGAGCAGCATAAGGTTGTCCGCAACAAGGATTGATATCCTCTCCCTTTTTCCTGAATATTTTCGAGGCCCTTTTGATGAAAGCATGATTATGCAGGCAAGGAAAAAGGGATTGCTTGACATCCACTTGGTGAACATTCGAGATTTCGCAGACAATAAACATCGCCGGGTGGATGACCGTCCCTACGGTGGTGGCCCGGGCATGGTACTCATGCCAGATCCTGTATCGAAAGCAATCCAAAGTGTGAAAACAAGTGAAGCAAGAGTGATTTATCTATCCCCGCAAGGAAAAAAGCTAACAGCAGCAAAATGCCGAGAATTAGCCGCTTATAGCCATCTCATTTTGCTATGTGGGCACTACGAAGGGGTAGACCAGCGCGTTATTGATCAAGAAATTGATGAAGAGATTAGCATTGGCGACTACGTGTTAACTAATGGATGTTTAGCCGCCATTGTTTTGGTCGATGCCTGTGTGAGGTTTATTCCAGGTGTTTTAGGTCACGAATTAGCAGCCGCGGAAGACTCTTTTGAAAATGGACAACTAGACTGCCCACATTATACGAGACCAGAGGTGTATAACGGACTCGCAGTACCTTCCGTACTGCTGAGTGGAGATCACCAAAAAATTGCCCTCTGGCGACAAACAACAGCTTTTAAAAAAACGCAGCAAATCCGACCAGATTTGCTTGAAAATGATTGAAGAAATTGAGGAGACAATCTCATGAGCCACAAACGAGCTCTAATTAAAAAGTTAGAAGATCAGCAGATTAAAAATGATATCCCTGTTTTCAGAGTGGGAGACACTGTACGTGTTCATACACGTATTATCGAAGGTCAAAAAGAACGTATTCAAATTTTTACCGGAACAGTGATTTCGCGCAATGGCGGCGGTCTTTCAGAAACGTTTACCGTACACCGTATCGCTTATGGCGAAGGGATGCAACGTGTATTCCCCCTACACAGTCCACGCATTGCGAAAATCGAAGTCACGAAAGAAGGCGATGTCAGACGCAGTAAGCTTTACTACCTCATTGGCGCCCAAGGTAAAGCTGCTAAAGTGAAAGGCAAATTAGGTAACACACGCAGAGTCCTCCGAGGAGCCAATGCTGCGGCACCTAATCAAACGCCTGCAGAAAGTCAAGGCGAACAGCATCAAGGCGAAGAGCAGCACCCATCTCAAGAGACTGCTAGTGCCGCCGCAAGCGAAGAATAAAGCTGTTTCTTCAGCTGCTGAAGAAATTGAGCGCAAAAAACTACGTCAGATGGCTACCTATGAGAAAGAAGCCCGCAAGCAAGGCTATGAATTGGTTGCGGGAATTGATGAAGCTGGAAGGGGCCCCTTAGCGGGCCCAGTAGTTGCTGCTGCCTGTATCCTGCCTACGCGTTTTTCCATTCTGGGGATTGATGATAGTAAGAAATTAACTCCGGAAAAGCGCGCACAGTTATTTCAGAAAATTACTTCGCATCCTCAAGTGATCTATGGAGTTGGCATTGTCTCCGTAGAAGTCATCGACGAGATTAACATTTTGCAAGCCACCATTCAAGCCATGCTCAATGCCGTGAATTGTTTAAAAAACCAGCCGCACCTGCTTTTAGTCGATGGGTTGCAGCTTCCCCATGCCAGTATTCCCTGCCAAAAAATTATTGGGGGCGATGCCCTTTCCTTGTGCATTGCAGCCGCCTCTATTATAGCCAAAGAAACACGCGATCGTTTAATGATTGAATTAGACCGTCAATGGCCTCAATATGGATTTGCTATTCATAAAGGTTATGGAACGCCTAAGCATGTTGAAGCCCTTACCGAATTTGGCCCCTGTCCATTGCATCGCAAAAGCTTTGCTCCCGTCAAATCTCTTTTAAAAGCGTAGAACAAGCTCATCTTGAGATGTTAAACATCTTTTTATAACGCGAATTTAAATTCTGTTTTTTTAATTATTAGATCGATTTCATTTTTTTAATAATAGGAATAAGCCATGAATGATTCTCAAGTCCACCCTTCTTCTTATGTTATTCCCGAAAGCTTACACGCATTAGGGGATGTTATGCCTCAAATTTTTGATTATCTTAAGCTTAAAGACAGGGCTATTGCCTCTCTTGTATGCAAATACTTTAAAGGCATAGCAGGGGATTGGATTCATAAATTTGAGACAAGGAGTGGGATTCCTCAAATTTACGTGAAACCCTTTCTCATAGAATCTTTAAAGGTTTTTCCTGAACTGGCCCAAACAGATTTTACACTTTATGTGACAGTTCAGGAGTTTTTTAAAAGGGAGACTCGTAAGGCACTAGCTAGGTTAGATGTAAGCACTCAATCCTCTTTGCTTGTCACTGAAATTTTGAAAGGTTTAGAGCATAACAAGGAGCCAGTAGACAGCTTCAATTTATTTCATGCGATTTCAACAAATAACTTACCTCTACTGGAGGCTCTACTGGCAACCCTTAAATTTAAAAAACCTCCGGAATCTTTAATAAAAAAGTATCACGAGGACGATCAAACACTTGAGTCCACGCGCTGCAATGAAATCATTAAATTTACCCTAGAAAATGGCTCTCTGGAGGTTTTAAAATTGGTTGTCGATAAAATTTCTATTCACAGACAAAACTTGTTTGATGTGGTCGATTTATTAAAAGAGGAGTTTAACCCAGCAAATCTTGCGAAATTGGATTTGATGGCGGATGTTGCGGATGAACTCCTTTTGAAAAATAACAGTTTTCGTGAGAATATTTATGAAGAGTTAGATCCAAAAACAGAAGATCCCGTGTGTCTTGAAGAGGAATCCCCCTTGAAATTTACGTTTGGCGAATTACTCAAGGCCATTGCAAGTCGAGATATCAAAGTTATTGAAGCTTTGATTACGAGAGTCAATGTGGTCCCGACTCATTACTACTGTGCTTCGGTGCTTGAATATACAGATATCCAGGCTATATTAAATCCCCAATTATAATCTTAGAACCTTTTGCAAGGATCTAGCTAAATCGGCAATGAGATTCTCAGAATCTTCAATGTCCATTGCTCCCATGCGCAGTTTTGCTTCTAGCGGAAATGTTTTCTGCACTGAATGATGTTTTTCAAGAACGCAGTTTTTACGCTTATTGATGTGCGCGAATGCTTTCGCAATTAATATGATTAATTGCAATAATATCTATTGAAAGTGTTTATCAATCAATTTAAAAATTATATTTTATTTTTTCAAGCAATAGAATAAAAAATTTTTTCGTTTTCTATCCTAGATACTTATTTAATTCAATTTATAATAGGAATAAATTATGCAGTCTCTTACCCAAGCAACTCCTCCACTCTACGCAATTCCCGATAGACTTTTTCCGATCGCAGATGCTATGCCTAAAATTGTTGATTACCTCGGTCCCAAAGACAAGGCCATTACTTCTCTTGTGTGCAGATACTTTAAAGATATCGCAGAAGATTGGATTTATAAATTTGAGACAAGTAGTGGGATTCCTCAAGTTGATGTGAAACCTTTTCTAATGGAGTCTTTAAGGGTGTTTCCTGAGCTGGCCGAAACAGATTTTACACTTTACGTAACCGTCCAGGAATTTTTTAAAAGTAATACACATAAAACTGTTGCCAGGCTAGATGTGAGTTTACAATCTGATTTGCTTGTCTTGGAGATTTTGAAGGGTTTGGCATATAAGAATGAGCCGGTAGACAGTTTCAATTTATACGCGGCGATTTCAACAAACAACCTTCTTCTTTTGCGTACTTTGCTGGAAACTCTTAAAGAAATTGCTTTGTTTAATCCCTGTCTAGTGAAAAAATACCATGAGGAAAAGGAAAGACCACTGGAGTTCACTGATTTCAATGAAATTATCCGATTTACCATAAAAAAAGGCTCATTGGACGCTCTAAGGTTGGTTATCCCAAAAATTTCTTCCTACAGACAAAACTTGAGTGATGTGATCGATTTGTTAAAAGAGGAATCGAGTCCGCAAAATTTTGCGAAATTGGATTTTATGGCGGATTTTACGGATCAACTCCTTTATCATGAGTCGAATCCAATCAGTAGAGATTTCAAGTGTTCTGAAGAGAAGCCGCCCTTTAAGTTTACATTTGGGGAATTACTTAAATCCATTGCACGTCAAAATCACAAGGCAGTCAAAGTCTTGATGACGAAAGTCAGAGTGACTCCGATCCATTGCTACTGCGCGAGGTTGCTTGGAGGGACACATATTCGAAATATGCTAAGTCACAATTAGATTTTTAGACATTTTGCAAGGCCTTATCTAAATCAGCAATCAAGTCCGCGGAATCTTCGATGCCAATTGAAAAGCGGATCAATCCTTCAGCGATTCCCATGCGCAGTCTTTCCTCTGCAGGAATGGATGCATGTGTCATAAGGGTTGGATGATTGACCAAGGATTCAACCCCTCCCAAGCTTTCTGCGAGAGCGAAAAGCTTTAAAGAAGAAATGAGTTTTTTGGTTTGCTCCAATGACAGATTGAATTCTGCGGAAACCATCCCGCTAAAACCACGCATTTGCTTTTTAGCAATTGCATGGTGGGGATGGCTGGGCAATCCTGGGTAGTATACTTTTTTAACTTTAGGATGATTTTCTAAAAAAGTCGCAACGGCTAGAGCGTTGCGCTGATGTTGTTCCATGCGTACCGCAAGGGTTTTCACGCCTCGGGTAATCAGCCAGGTGTCAAAAGGACTGGGGTTTACCCCAAGAGAAAGTCTGCGAAAGTTGAGCTCTTTTTTTAAATCAGGATCGTTGGTGACGACAGCTCCTCCAATTACATCCGAGTGTCCTCCAATGTATTTAGTGGTGCTGTGCCATACAATATCTACGCCCAAATTTAAAGGGTTTTGACAATAAGGACTGGCAAAAGTATTGTCCACAATTGTCAAGATCCCGTATTTTTTAGCAGTTTTTGCCAGCAGTTCGATGTCGAAAACTTCTAATAATGGGTTGGTAGGGGTTTCAAAAAATAGCCATTTAGGCTTTTCAGTTTTTAAGATGGTGTCCAGCTCTTCATGACTGGTGGGTACCACTGAAGTAAATGAAATGCCAAAAGGTTTGAAGATCCGGTGAAAGAGACGGTAAGTGCCCCCATAAACCCCATCGATGCCGATCACTTTGTCTCCAGGCTTTAAAGTGCTCACCAAAGCTGTGAGAGCGCCAATGCCGGAAGAGAAAACAGTGGCATATTTGGCGTCTTCCAGTGAAGCTAGCAGTTCCTCTAAAATTGTGAAATTGGGATTACCACCACGGGTGTAGTCATAGCCTCGGGTCTCACCGGGAGCTTCTTGCTCAAAGGTAGAGGTCATATAAATAGGCGGCATGACAGCCCCATGTACTTTTTCAGGCTGATATCCGACATGAATGGCCTTAGTAGCAAATTTCATTTTTCCTCATTAATTGAGAGTTTAAAAGCATTCCTTCTTAGGAGGATTCCGAGGTTTGCTTCAGGCGTTCGTCATCTGAAAGCAATTTCTTTATGGCCACAATAAAACCTCCTGTTAAGAGCAAATTAAGTCCAAGCGAAAGCATTGCGGCTACAATCAGCTTGTAATCGAGATGCAGAATTAAGCTCAAGGAGATCACAATAATGCCGGCCCCGACTTCTCCTCTTGGACACATCGCTATCGCTAAGGCCAACCGCTCCCGAATCGTCGCTTCCTTTTGGTAGCAGAATAACGGGAACATTTTACCTAAATTAGATAGAACGGTTAAAGCAAGGACGTCGAATAAAATTCCTGGCAAGTTTTGTGCGGATAAAACATCTTTGCTTAAAAGAGGCATCGAGGCGCCTACAATAAACATAAATGCAGCAGAAACAAGAGTTTGCACGGTCTTTTCAGAAGGGCGGTCAAGGAGTTCATGAATGGTTTCCCCTTTAGGAAAAGCCAGGATGCATCCTAGCACAAAGGCTGGCAGCAATACCTCGATATGCAACGGAAGAACATCTTCAAGATAATAAGTCACTGTGTATACAATCTCACACAGGGCTGTGATCAGAATTGCATATAATAGTACCCAAGGCCATGTTAAAGGCCATGAAAGCGTGCGCATCTTCTTCCAGGCGAGATAAATTAAGCCCACAATCACGACAAGAAGCAGAATGAGTTCCCATTTAAATCCGATAATCATCATTTTAATAGGAAGCAAAAGAATGATGGTGTCCAAGTCGTCAAAAATTGCCAGCACACGGGCTTTTTTAAAGACCCAGGTGGGCTCTAGCCCTGCGGCGGAGAGCATAGTAAATAGCACTCCTGCTGAAGTCGGGGAGGCAAATCGCGCGAGCAGTAGGCAGTCGATAAAAATATTCCATTTGGAAAAGTTGGGATCATGTTGCGCAAAATAAAAAAAGTAGAGGGCACAAAAAATCCAGGGAAAAGAGGCCGCAGTGAAAGCGACGAAATAATCCCAGGCGTAACTTTTAAGCTTGGAATGATCGATCGTGAATTCAAGTCCTACATGAATCATGATAAATGAAAGAAAAACCAAGGTCAGATTTTTAATCACAAATTCAAGGGTAGGTCTAATTGAGGGATCTACGAATCCTACTAACTGTGAGCAAGCCAAGCCAAAGATGAGCAGCATTGAAAATAGCAAAACTTTTGTCATAACACCCTACTTGAACTCTATTCTTAAACCTGTAAAGACTATATTCCTCAATACAGAGATGCGGCAAGAAAGTCAAGTGACTGTTCCTTTGCTTAAAAGCGAAGGCTTTTAAGCTATCCAGTCCGAAGGCCAAAATATTCTACACAGTTATTCCTAGAGTTAGTCTAGCCTCAGCATCCACGATGGCTTTTTTAGAAAGCTCTTTTTCTCCCGAATTCTCCAAAACAATGCTTGGGTGGTGCAACTTGGCCTTCTCACCTCTAGATCATCAATTTTTGTGTAAAATAAGCTGATTTTTTCTTTGCTTATTGTTTATTATTGATGGGTAATAAATTTATTTTAAAAAAAAGATCGCGAACCTCCTTACAATTTATAACAAAAGAGAAAATATGCAAGTTCAATTTCGAGAAGCTCCCCCTAGTGCAAATTCCTACTGTTCGTTTGATCCTTCGGCCATTCCAGAACAAGAGGCCGACAAAACCATGCAAATTGCGCGAAGATTTTTTCCAGTTCTTAACGCAACTTCATTAAATTACCCAACCTTGCAAGCTTATTTAAATCAGGAAGAGATTGCTTTCGAAAGTGCATTCCATCTAAATGTGCAAAAACAGCCGCGTGCCTTTGTCGTCGCTGTTATACAGGCAATGCATAAAAATGAAATTAATGTCGATGCATTTAACGTAAAGAGTGCGATTAAGAGCGGGAATGTTGACTTGCTCAGTTTTTTATTGGATTCCATTAATTTTTCCCTATTGAAGTTTAATGGAATTGTTTTGAAAAACCCCTTAAAAAAAGATGATACGATTTCAGGCTTCCTTTTTGATGATTTGATTCAATACGCGATTCGATATGGCAACGAAGAAATCATTAAGTGCGTGTTTGGCAAGATTCCCGTTTCAGGAATTAGCCTAGATTGGGCGCTCTCAAACGGGGATGCTGTTTTCATTGATTTGGTTGTCGATAAGATTGAAGTCAGCATTGAAAGAAATGAGTTGTCTGAATTGGCTATTTATGGATTTAGACAGCCGCTCAAAGAGGGGCGAAGCGGAGAGACCTCTTTTGGAACTTTTGCTCAGGCTGTCGCCAGTCTTGATCTAGAGGCGGTTAAAGCCCTGGCAGACACCACGCGTTTGTCGCTCAGGCTTCTAAAATATGCAGAGGAAAAGCAGGCAGATGAAATCGCGATATTGATTTATCAAAAGTTATACATGGAGAATAGCTAGTCATCTAGTGTCAAAAACTAATGCAACCTCCTGCGTCTTGTTTTCTTTGGGTTAAAAAAAATATCGAATTCTTTAATCGACATTCTTAAGGTTTCTTTAAGGCCAAGAAGCAGATTGGAGGTTGCATTGTCTATAAACGATTCTGCTTCATCCAGTCATCATCGAATAATTTACTCAAATACTTTACGCCACTGTCAGGGAGTATAGTGACAATTGTGGCTGGTTTTGTAAGCGCTTGGGCTAATTTTACTGCAGCCCACACATTAGCCCCCGAAGAGCCGCCGGCCAGCAGACCCTCGGTGTTTGCTAGCTGTCTAGCCATCTGAAAGGCATCGGCATCTGTGACTTGGACGACATCATCGACGATGGCAAAATCTAGCGCATGGGCTAAATGGTCTTCGCCGATTCCTTCGAGTAAATAATTGCAGTTACCATCTGTTGGGATTTGACCTGTCTTAAAATAGGGATAATAGATTGATCCCATGGGATCGGGCATGATGACTTTAACGTTGGGGTTGCGTTCTTTTAAAAAACGCCCGACGCCGGTAATGGTGCCGCCTGTGCTTGCACTGGCGACAAAGTAATCCACCTGACCTTGCGCTTGTGTCCAAATTTCGGGGCCAGTTGTGCGATAATGAGCCTCAGGATTTTTGAGGTTGTCATATTGATTAATGCGAAAGCTATTTGGGGTTTTCTGCGCGAGCTGCTTTGCTCGATTGACATAATGCTCTGGCGAATCGGGCGCGGCAGAGGTGGGTGTGACAATAATTTCAGCGCCATAGGCTTTCAAGGCATTTTGCTTTTCACGACTGACTTTATCGGGCATGGTAAGGATCACCCGATAGCCGCGGATTGCTCCAATCATGGCAGCTGCAGCGCCAGTGTTGCCAGAGGTGTTTTCGATAATGGTCCCTCCTGGTTTCAGCAATCCTTGCTGCTCAGCATCATCAATAATATATTTCACAATGCGATCTTTAATACTGCCTCCCGGATTCAGGAATTCAACTTTCGCCAATAAGGTGATCTGGGAAGGAATATTCATTTTTTTCAACTGTACAAGCGGCGTATGGCCGATGGCATCCAGAATAGAGGGATAATGCATGCTGATTCCTAATAGCGATAACGCTGTTTTTTCTGGCTTTTAATAGATCAATGTAGTTATTATCAAGGGGAATCCACTCATTTTAAAACGGTTAATTGCATGCTTAAAAGTATGACTGCCTATGGGCGTGCTAAAATCTCAAGTAAGCTCGGAACCTTAGCTGTTGAAATTCACTCTGTTAATCGCAAGCACTTAGAAATCCAGACCAACTTGCCACGGGAACTTCTGCCCTTTGATCATGATATTAAAAAATGGATATCAGAGAAAGTTAGCCGGGGACAGATCAATCTGAGATTAACTGCATCATTTGAAGAAAGCGGTTCCCAAAAATTAAAACTGAATACCCCGTTAGCTCAACAGCTGCAAGGGCTTTGCCACACATTGCAAGAGGTTGTGAAAGCTCCGGATGGCAAAGTGGGGTTGGAGTTTTTTTTAAATTTTCCTGGCATGATTGTTGTCGATGAAGAAACAATCGATCCGGCTTTATGCCGCGCGGCTTTGCAGGAGCTTATTCAAAGTGCTATGGTGAATTTAAATGCTATGAAGCAAGCAGAAGGGGATGTACTGCAGCATGAACTGCTTGGACGTTTACAATTTTTGCAAAGTGCCATCAAAGAAATTGGGCAACAATCACTGCAGGCGACTGAAAAATATCGAACCAAACTCAAGGAAAGGTTGGAAGAAGTTTTACCTGGCTGTTTGGAAAATGAAGACCGCATTTTGCGCGAAATTTGCGTCTACGCCGACAAAGTTGACATTACAGAAGAAATTGTGCGTTTTCAATCACACCTGGAACAAAGTGAGCAGCTGATCCGTTCCTCCAACGATCGCATCGGCAAGAATTTAGAATTCCTTTTGCAGGAATTGCATCGTGAGATGAACACGATTGGTTCAAAAACAGGAGATGTGCACGTTTCGCATATTGTGGTCAACTGCAAAACAGAGCTTGAGCGTATCCGTGAACAGTTGCAAAATGTTGAGTAAGCGATGAAACAACATTTATTAGGCGATTTTAAAGAAGGGCAAATTTTTGTAGTCAGCGCCCCAGCCGGAACAGGTAAGACGACGCTGGTGAGTATGTTGGTGGAAGAATTTCCTGAGATTGTGCAAACCGTTTCGTTTACGACACGTCCACCCCGGCCAGGCGAGATTCAGGATGTCCACTATCATTTTGTAAGTGAAGAGGAATTCGAGAAATCGATCAAATCTGGGGAATTCCTTGAATATGTAAAGCTTTACGGGTATTATTATGGAACTTCGTTAAAGTGGTTGATCGAAAAAAAAAATAGCGGAAAGCATGTTGTTTTAGTGATCGATACTCAAGGCGCTAAGCAACTGATGCAAAAGATTTCTGGAACATTTATTTTTATTTTGCCGCCCTCTGTCGCTCAATTAAAAGAACGCCTGCTGCTGCGCGGCACAGAAAAGTTGAATATAGTGGAAGCGCGGCTCGCTATTGTGAATCAAGAGCTAGAAGCTGCTAGCCTTTATGACTATCAGGTTGTGAATGATGACGTAGAAATCGCCTATGAAGTTCTAAGAAGTATCTTCATAGCTGAAGCTCATAAAAATCGATCCAAAACAGAATTAATGTCTAAAAGTTTAAGCTAAGGAGAAATTATGGAGCGTAAAAAGCATGCGCTAACAAATGAGAAAATTAGCCGAAAATTTAATAATCAATTTGATCTCGTCAATTATGCGATCAAATTAGCGGAAAATATGATTAAATCAGGTCGCGATCCTCGGGTAAAGATTGACAGCCAGAATCGAGCTCTCCAAGTGATGGCTGAAATTTCCGAAGATAAAGATCGCTTTGATGAATTGGTCGCCCCAATTGTTGACGCAGTTCAAGCGCAAGGAAGCTCCTCTGCAAGAGGAGAATCTTCCCGAAAAGCTTCGAGAAAATAATTTGTTTATTTATGTTTGATGGCTATTTTGCAGTTATCTCATACCATGATGCACTTTTTTTTATTTTAGCAATTCTCGGCGTATTTTTGCTGCTCCTCATCGCCTTTGGCTTTGGCGTGTGGCTTTCGAAACAAAAAGACAGCGTTAGTCCTTACACAGGGTTGCCTTTGCGTTTTGCGCGGGATTTGCATTTTGAGACGAAAGAAAAAATTGTCAGGTATCTGTATCATCTCCATCAGTATGATAATCGGATTTTTGAATTTTCTCAGGCTTCTTTTTGCCGTGAAACGGGTCGTATTTTCCCTTACTCAGTCACCTGGTTTGGCACAATCGATTTAGATTGGACTTTTTTAAAAAAAAGATATCCTGGGAGCTATGTTTCCTGGGGTAGTCTTTCGCCTATTCAACAGCAAGCGATAAGCGATAAGCATACTTCTCTTGAGGGGTTTCAAACTGAAATCTCATCCCCGAATCCCTCGCCGCGAGCTGTTGCAAAAGAGTATGCTTTTTGTAAACCGGGGCCTCTCTGTGTAGATCTGGAAACATATGTCCTGCTTGGTTGGAAAGAAGTTCCCGGTACTGATATGGAAGTGCTCATTGTGCAGAAACCCATCGTTCCCTATGCCATCAAAGTTTTAGAAGATCAGGATACCCCCCCTTTATGACAACAAAAAAAATACTTATTACCTCCGCCTTGCCTTATGCAAATGGCCCCATTCATTTTGGCCACATTGCCGGTGCTTATCTACCTGGGGATTGTTATGCGCGGTTTCAAAGACTGCAAAAAAATGACGTTCTATATATCTGTGGATCCGATGAATACGGCGTTGCCATTACTTTAAGTGCAGAGTTAGCCAATCGAACTCCTCAAGCTCATGTGGATATTTTCCACAAATTAATCAGCGGCTTTTTTGAAAAACTGAATTTCTCCTTTGATCATTATTCAAGAACGACCTGGAAAGGGCATGCAGAGACTGTACAAGCTTACTTTAAAGATCTTTTAACGAATGGATATATCGAAGAACGCATCACTGATCAACTCTACTCTGAGACCGATCAACGTTTTCTGGCTGATCGTTATGTCGTAGGGACCTGTCCGCGCTGCGGCTTTGAAAATGCCCGAGGAGATGAATGTACGAAGTGCGGCGCCAGCTATGAAGCGACCGATTTAATCAATCCTCGCTCAAAACTTTCAGGGGCCCCTCTAACCAAAAAAGCCACGAAGCATTGGTTTCTCCTCCTTGATCTATTTAGAGACCGTTTGTTGGAATGGATTGAAACCAAAGATTGGAAACCCAATGTCGCCAATTTTGCCAAAGGCTACATCAAAGAACTGCACGCGCGTGCGATCACGCGGGATTCGAATTGGGGCGTACCCATCCCTTTACCTGATACCGACGGCAAGGTTTTATATGTATGGTTTGATGCACCCATCGGCTACATTTCAGCCACCAAGGAGTGGGCAGAACTTAAAGGTCAGCCCGAACAGTGGAAAGATTATTGGTGTGATCCCAAAACCTTGCTTGTGCACTTTGTTGGAAAAGACAATATCCCTTTTCATGCCGTCACTTTTCCTGCGATGACTATGGGCCAGAATCAACCTTATAAAACCGTTGATGAACTACCTGCGAATGAATTTTACAATTTAGAAGGACGTCAGTTTAGTAAATCGGATGGTTGGTTTATCGATTTAGAAGATTTCTTGCAGCGCTATACTGCAGATCAAATTCGCTATGTGATTGCCGCCAACGCTCCAGAAACCTCAGACTCTGAATTCACCTGGAAAGATTTTCAACTCAGATGCAATACCGAATTGCTCGGCAAATATGGCAATCTCGTCAATCGCGTTCTCGTTTTTGCTCATAAACAATGTGCTGGGATAGCTCCAGATAAAAAAGAGTTGCGGCCAGTTGATTTGGAATTTCTCAGAAAAATAGAAGAAATCACCAAAGAATGTGCTCAAAGCTATGCTTCCTTTAAATTGCGCAAGGCGAGCCAACTCTTGATGGAACTGGCGCAGCAGGGCAATATCTATTTTGATGGCAAACGTCCTTGGCAAGATGCGAAAGAAGAAAGTTCGCGCCCCAGCATGGAAACCACGATTGCGTGCTGTTTAGAATGTTTAAAGCTGTTGGCTTTACTTTCCTATCCGATTATGCCAGCTTCGGCCGAGCAGATTTGGAAAATGTTAGGATATGAAAGCTCGCTTTCTGAGCAAGAATGGGATAAAGTGCTGCACACGGAGTTTCCTTTTCGGCAACCTTTGGGGGAAGCCAAAATTCTCTTTCAAAGAATTGAAGATCAGCAGATTCAAGCTGAAATTGACAAGTTGCATCAAGCTGCAGCCGCACCTTCAGCGCCAGTAAGTGCCGCGAATGCCCCTCTTCCGACTAAAGCCAAGATTGACTTTGAGGATTTCGAAAAGCTTGATTTACGCGTGGGACAGATTCTGGAAGCGGAAGCGGTCCCGAAAAGTAAAAAGCTTCTAAAACTGCAGGTAAATCTGGGATTTGAAGTGCGCACCATCGTCTCAGGCATTCACCTGGCTTACAAGCCGGAAGAATTAATCGGGAAGAAGGTTGTCGTAGTCGCCAATCTAAAGCCCGCCACCTTGATGGGAATTGAAAGTCAGGGAATGATTTTGGCCGCCCAATTAGAAAAAGGTTTGGAGCTAGTTTCGATCAAAGATTTACCCCCTGGAAGTATCGTTTCTTAAAAAGCGATTTTTTCTTGTTTCTTAGAGGATCTTATGCTAAACTGGCTCTTATTATCTACAATACGCTATTATTCTGGAGAATCTCATGTCTAAAATTTGTCCAGTCACTGGAAAAAAAACGACACGTGGATACACATACGCTATCCGCGGTATCGCGAAAAAGAAAAAAGGAATCGGCTTAAAAGTGACGGGGAAAACAAAACGTCGCTTTAAGGCGAATTTAATTGATCGTAAAATTTGGTTTGCGGAAGAAAATCGTTTTGTTCGTATCCCAAACCTTTCGATTGCAGGACTTCGTACTCTTGAAAATAAAGAGGGAGGCATTGCAGCCTATGTGAGAGCTCAACGTTCTCCTGGTAAAAAGGCCAGCTAAGACACATGAAAAAGCCGAGGTTTTCCTCGGCTTTTTCATTAAATTCAACCCCGCTTAATGCAGCGGCAGCCACTTGTTTTTAATGTTAAAGCGTACATTTTTTTGTTTTTTCTTCTCATCCTCAATAAGCCGTTCATTCTCCGTCTCAGTATTTTCAGGTGCTAGCTTTGCTTTATAGCCTTCAATTTTTTCTTTAAGCTTCTCCAATTCAGTTGCTTGCTCACTTGAAAAAGGTTCTTTTAATTCCAAAAGTGCGCGCACCTTCTTCTTCTCCAATGAAATTTCGGCATAAAAATTAGGGTTTTGTTTAGCTAGCCACTTGATGTCCTGTCTAAGAGAAGCTACCCGTAAATTCAGGGGATTGATCTCTTTTTTCCCTTTTTTAAGCTCATCGGCCTCATCGAGCAGTTTACTGATGTTCATCTTATGAATCCCTTCAGTAAGAGCTTCTTCCACTTTAGTGAAATTTGTTTTTGGCATTAGAACTTCCTCTTCTTAGGGTTTCTCTTCTAGGCATTAAGTTTTCCTGTTTTTATTATAACATAAAAGAAAAATTTAAGCTAACGAGGTACGTAAAAATTACTTGAGTATTTTGCCTTAATGTGGATGATCAAAAATCACACACTTCGACAGATTAGGGTACGTATTTTATGGAACAGTTAACAGTGGATCTTACTGTAATTGGCGCTGGTCCAGCCGGACAGAAGGCAGCCATTCAGGCTGCTAAATTAGGTAAAAAGGTTGTTGTCATTGAAAAACTTCCGGAACCGGGAGGAAGTTGCTTATTCTCAGGGACGATTCCGTCAAAAACACTGCGCGAAGCTATTCTGGATTTAACCCGCTATCATGAAAGAAGCTTTTACGGAGATACGCACTTTATTCATGAAGTTTCCATTCATGACTTAAACAACCGTTTGTACAAAGTCATTGATGAAGAAAAAAACATGCTTGAGCGTCAATTTAAGAAGAATAACATTCGCTTTATTCAAGGCAATGCCTACTTTGAAGCATCAAACCGTATGACAGTCACCGATGCTGAATATCGCCAACTCTTTCATATTCGCTCAGAACGTTTTATGATTGCCACCGGCTCCCAACCGCGCAATCCGCAAGAAGTTCCTTTTGATGACGACGTTATTTTAGATTCAACGCGTTTACTAGGGTTGGATTGTGTGCCGCGTAGTATGATTGTCCTGGGCGGAGGCATTATTGGATCTGAGTATGCCAGCTTTTTTGCAGCATTAGGGACTGAAGTCACGATTGTCGATAAAAAAGATCACATTCTTCCGTTCGTAGACGCTGAAATAGGCATCCATCTGCAAACAGCCTTGACAGACATCGGGCTGAAATTTTTGGCACATAAGGAGCCTGAAGAGATCAGAAGAGAGGGAAATAAAGCCTATGTAAAGTTCAAAGATGGCACCAGCATCAAAGCCGATTGCCTCCTCTACGCTTTAGGGCGCAAAGCCAACGTAGATACGCTAGGCATAGAAAATGCCGGTCTCAAGCTCAATGCAGCTGGTTATATTCCCGTGAATGCGCTTTTCCAAACAGAAGTTTCTCATATTTATGCCGTAGGAGATGTGATTGGAGGGCCGTGCCTAGCTTCAACGAGTATGGAACAGGGGAGACTGGCAGCCTTGCACGCTTGTGGAGTGCAAACACATTATTTTCCCGCCCTTTATCCCATAGGAATTTATACGATTCCGGAAATTTCCAGCTGTGGCTATACCGAAGAACAACTGGAAAATATGGGCTTTCACTTTGAAGTAGGCCGTGCCTATTATTATGAAATTGCTAGAAGTCATATTGCCGGCAGTAATACAGGCTTATTTAAAATTTTATTTCACGCTGAAACTTTAGAGATCTTGGGTGTGCATGTGATTGGCAGAAGTGCCACTGAAGTCATTCATATTGGGCAGATAGCCATGAGTTTTCGTGCCCGCATCGATTACTTTATCGACCACGTATTTAACTATCCAACTTATGCTGAAGGATACCGTGTCGCTGCGTTAAACGGTGTCAATAAAATCCGTCTCAAGAGTAAAATATAAGAGCCCGAACTGTGCTGGCAAAATATCTTGCATCGCAGAGTATTAAATAGCTTTGCAAAAATCGGATGGGTGCTACAATGGGGCCACAGCAGCACACCGATAAATTAAGCTTGGAGAGATGGAAGCAATGGTTAGATATGAATTTCCTACAGGTGGTCACGATCCTCGCTCAGTGTCAAAGAGAGACTCAACTGGAGAAAATCAGGAAGATTCTACCACACGCAGAGACCCAGAAATCATTTACATCGATGAGGTGTCCATAGAACCTGAATTAGAAGAATCAACAGATCATGGACAGCTCTATAATTCGATAAATCAGCTGGAAAAAGCGCACTATCCTTTCTTCTTACGCCTCATTACTTTTTTTGCCTCCCTTGCTTTGCTAATCCTGCTGCCATTATTCGCTCTCTTTGTGGCAGCACATGGGCTAATCGCTGGGTTGTTAGTATTCAAAAATCCAACTTCTAATGCGAAAGCGTGGTATTATTGGAAGCAATTAAAGAAAACAGCCGCAGTGATGCTTAGCCTTTTGATTGCCACAATCAGTCCGAGTTTCGGATTTGGCATGATCATTTTGTATTTTGTACTTCAAGGCGAAGAAATCCATAACAGTTTTCTTAATCAAATCATGAATCGCAAAAACTAAAATGGGTTCTCTTTGCGCCTTCACTTCTTTGCCACATTTTGCGTTAAAAATCCTCTCCACATGTTTTTATTAGAAAATCTCTGAAGCGTAAAGCTCAGATTTTGAGAAAGTTACTTTACTGGCTCTAAACTTCTCTTTTGCGAATTTCTTATTTGCGATAATATTCAACCATTTCACACCAATGTGAAAGGTTGTCTAATAAAATTACAGTGTTTTAATAAGGAGCCAAAATGAGAATTTCTGGATTTAATCCAAATATGTCAATTGAAACGTTTAGAACAATTGCCAAAAATAACGAAACAACCCCTGAACAACTTGAAGATGCTATATACAAAGCTTTAAGTGAAAATAATGCAACAGCCCTGTCAGAAGGTCTCTCCGAAACAGTTGCTGGAAAAATTCAGGAATTGGCTAAAGCTCGTAATAAAAACATTTTTAACTTTGTCAAAGCTCTCAATGGACTAGGTGATACTAAAGATGAGCTGCAAGAGACGAATGCCATCTATGCGCTCAAAAAACAAGCCCGCAGAGAAGCTAAAAGTGCGTATGATGGAATATCTAATCCAAATGATTTAGAAAAAAAAGTTGAAGAAATAGGGGGGAAAGCCTTAAAAGCATTCAAAGATTTTAGTGTCTCGGTGGCTTGTGTGTGGAGCCCACGGGATGTCTTAGGGAGCGCCTGCGAACTCATTTATATGTGGTTACAGCCCACAAAACAAGAAGAAGTGCTGGAAAAATTAAAGTCGGCTTTGAAAAGCGTTTTTCTTTTCGAGCAGAATGAAGCAGAGCTTTATCGAGGGTTAGAGAAATATTTAGAAAGATTTCCAGACGGGCAAGAGCTTTTGAAAAAAAATTCTGAAACATTAAATGCGTTGGTTAAAGAAGCTAAAAATGAAGCTGAAAAAGCAATTGAACAACGTGCAAGCGAAAAAGAAAAAAGAGAAGTCGAAAGCACTGAGATATTACTCGATCGGCTAAGTTCGTATCAAAGAGCTAGTCAGGAGTTATTAGGAGACAGGGATTATCTGGAGATGAAGGCTGAGAAACAAAGAGTGTATAAAAATCTTAAACAGCTCGCTAGTTTTTGCAAGTTGGAAGAGCTAACTTCCCATAGAAAAATAAACACAGATTCTAACCTCTTCCTATATAACAAGACGGCGGTTGTCTATAGTTAGGTGAATTTTTGCATCTCCTTCAGGTCTTGTAGGAGATGCAGCTGCAGCTTAATCTTGTGCGTTTTGATTAGGCTTTAATACAAAAACGGGTTGATGGTAACCCTCGCAGGCTTCTTTTTCAAAATCCTGTGGATCAAAGCCAAAACTGTCTATCACTTGCCATCCCTGCAGTAGCATCTTAAGCCGGATATTTCCATAGACGCGATGCAAGTTCCAGACTAAACAATCTTTGCCTACAGGTACGGCTAAAAATAGAAGGCCATCAGTGGAAAGCATCTTTTTTGTTTTGGCCATTGCTTGCAAATCACCTATTGGATTCAGGGGATCTCCATAGCGTCCTAGGCCGTCATGCTCAAAACTGGAGATGGATAAAACAGCATCAAATGTGCGCGGATTTGCATCAAATTCGTCCACAGTTAAAACTTCAATACCGGGGTAAGAGCATTCAATTTTATTATATTCGATAGTCGTAGGATGTGCCCCATAAGCTAAGAGGATGCTTTCATACCAGGGAATTTCTGAACCCAGAACGGCGACCTTGCGTCCAACAACATGCGGCAGGTATTTATCTAAGGCTTCATATAAATACAAATCTGTGAGTCCATAATATTTCATCGCATTAGCTTTAGCTTCCTCGATGAATGATTCAATCAATTCATTTGTATAAATTAATGCATGGGATCTTGAGTCATCTCTGTAGATATTGATCACTGGAATTGTGTCATTAAGCGTAAAGGCATCATGCAACTCCTCAGGAATTGCTGCTGGCGGAGGGGCTGAATCGACAAAAAAGGGAGTTAAAAAGAGAAATGCAAACACTGACATTTTAGTGAATGAGGCCATAAATGCTTTAACAAAGGGATTGATGTTCATTGGAATTTCCGTTTACATAGACTTGTAGTGCGAAGATGTGAATAGTATTAATTTGTGCCAAACTTATAGATTATCTTCAATACAAAAATGCAGGTAGATCGTCAGGATACGCAGATCGCATGTCGCATGGTGATCAGGATAAGATGGCGGCTTGCCATTCAGCCTCATGCTGCGAGTAGGCTCATTATTTATTTGATATTTGACATTTTCGAGTATGTTGCAAATTTCTTCGATGTGATGATGGCTAATAATCAGAATCGGAAGCTCTCTTTGCAGTTGAAGTTCTGCTAATAGCTTTAACTGGCAAAGGACATTTCTCTCATCTAAGTGTGCTAAAGGCTCATCAAAAATAACAAGACGTGTCTTTTTATTCGAACAAGCTTGTTCTATGGTTAAAAGATTAACTAAGCGCCGTTGTTCTCCTGCGGAAAGTGTGCAAAAGACTCTTTCCGGGTGTATTCGACCATCATCTTCAAATCCTTTTTTTAGTATTGTACTAAGTACTTCTTTACGCCTTTGTCTCATTTGTATTAGCAAGGAGGCCATCTTGTAGGGAAATGGAGATTTTTTTTGATTTTGCAAGGAGGCAATTTCTTTTTCTATCAGATTATCACTTCCTTTCCATGCTAAATTTGTTAATTGAGCTCCAAAATTATTTAACATTTGATTAAATAATGGCTGGAGGTAATTTTTAAGCACATCATTGAATAAGTCTATTAAACGAGCTGTTGCCTGCAAATCTCCTTCCCTAAAAAAAGTAACACTTTTTTGCCACTCTTCTTTATTTAATTCATGGACATTTGTAGCGATTCCATCTTCGATTAAAAATATCACCTTTATGGTCTAACATGTGTAGTAAAGCAAGAAGAAGCATGGATTTACCATAGCCGGATGGTGCTTGAAATAGATGCGCTCCATTTGAAGGAATAGCGATGGAAATCCACGCAAGATCTGAATAAACGCGAATATAGGTTAAAGACCTGAAGACGAATTTTATCAAAAAAAGGCATTAGTAGTACTGAATAACAAACTTGTCTACCTTTTCCAGGGGGTTAGGATTTCATAACCTTCAGGCGTAATCAATACGGTATGTTCCCATTGTCCGCTTGCTTTGCCGTCTTTAGTGCGGGCGGTCCACTGATCTTTGCGGTCGATGACAGCTGTGCGCACGCCTGCATTGATCATCGGTTCGATGGTGAAAGTCATCCCAGCGACTAAGGGAATATGGAAAGAATTTTTGTAATGCGGAATTTGAGGCCCTTCATGGAAATCGACTCCCACGCCATGTGCCACAAATTGGTTGACAACTGAGCAGCCTCGAGAAACAGCATAAGGTTCAATGGTGTTTCCAATGTCGGAAATCAAAGCCCCAGGCTTTAAAATCGCGCAAGCTCGCATAAGGCTCTCATAGGCCACATCGACAACCAAATGTTTTTCTGGCGAGACTTCACCAATTTCAACCATGCGGCTGCAATCTCCATAATATCCATTTAAAATGCACGTGACATCAATGTTTATGATATCTCCTTCGTGCAAAGGAATATCATCGGGAATGCCGTGGCAGATCACCTCATTCAGAGAGGTGCAGATACTTTTTGGAAAAGGGGGTGAACCATATCCTAAGGGTGCTGGAATGGCTCCGGATTCTTGATGAAGTTTATTGGCCAATTCATTTAATTCTTGGGTCGTGACACCTGCTTTAGCATGGGCGCAAAGCGTATCCAAAATATGCGCAGCCAGATGAGAGGCAGCGCGGATGCCTTGAATTTGTTCAGGGGTTTTCAGAATAATCTGGAAATCATTATAGTAATGCTCAGCTAAAGATTGCGGGGAGGTATCCAAGCTTTGATTTTTTTCTAGAGGGTAGTGGCATTTTTTCCATTTTTTTAAACTTCCACACCAGCAAGGGTCATTTCGTCCAATCATAAATCTCTCATTTTTTTATTAAGAGCAGCAGTTTAGCTGAATTTTTTATTTTTTCATACTATAAGGTTTGCTACTTATGAAAATAAGTACATTTTCTTTTAACTCAATTTTAGTGTTTTATAGGAATTAAAATCTATCAATGGAATTTGACTTCCATTGTGAATATACCCAAATAACCTGAGATTAGGAATATGTTACCAATTAAAGATCACTTGCCAGAATTCACACAGGCCTTAACCACTGGAAAGACAGTCACTTTTTCAAAAAATGGCTGGCGCATTGAAAAAGGATTGAAGAGTGTTTTTGTAAAAATTTGCCGGCGTCGCCACGCAACCCAGAAGATTGCCAAAGCCTTTAATGCTTTTTTAGATGCTCAAGAAAGAATTTCAGTCTGCATATCATCCGATCTTGGTCTTAAGCAACAAGAAAAAGATAAGCATGCTGAAATTTTAAAAGCTGTTAAAGCTGTCAAAAATCGTCTTAAAGTCTCTCAGTCCAGGAAAAATCAGCAATTAGCCTGCGAGCTTAAAAGACGGGTCATCTCATTAAAATATCGTATAGGAGCAGAGCTGGGGGGGATAGATCCGTTAACGGAAGCGCAGATTGATCCTCTCTTAAAGCAAAAAATTGCGCAAGAGTTTCTGGCTTGGAAAAATAAACAGCCTATTTACAAAGACAAAGCTTTGACAAGCCAGGAAATAACAGTCTGTCAAGATTTATGCCGCTATCCGAAATTTGCGCGCTTTATGCTTTCGAAGCCGCATCTAAAAGAAGAGGTTTTTAAAAGAGTCTTTAGAGATCGCTATGGCATACCTGAATTTATCGAATTTTATTCCATCTATCGCAGGATGGAAGAATGTCTGCTTGTTGGATGGATAGGTCGTTTTGGCAAAAGTTTCTTCTCCATTGAAATGCAGCCAGAAGGAACATCTCAACGTAAAGTCGTTACCATGCTCATGGATGGTAAAAAAGTCGATCTGTTAAATGAAGAAGGTAAAGTTGTTTTCGACGCTTATCTGGAAAAAACTGTCAAATCCGTTTTGGAAGCTTTTAAGGCTAAAAATGATGAGGCTGGAGATTTTGCTGTTTTTGGCGAAGGCGGGATTCGCCGATTTAGATGCCACCACCATGACAAGTTTAATCCAGCCACTAAAGCATATGAACTTATAGATATTTCTGAGCCCAATTCTTGTTGGTGGAAAGACTATCCCATTTTTGAAAAAGTCTCTAAAGAAGAGCTCGTTCGTCGTTATCCCCATATGATCAATGCGGAAGGCATAGTTGTGGAGGCGGCTCAAAACTTAAAAGAGGGGATGTGGATGGTCATTGAAAAAGCCTCGACTGAATCCGATGGCCTTGACTTAGATGCAAGCCACGGCTATCTCGATATCTACATTCCCCAACCTAATGGAGAATATCTTTTACTGCCTTTCGGTAAATTCGCTGAACGTTTTCCAAAAGGATTACTTGGGAAGTTGGGTTTTATTGTGGGAACTTTTAAAAGTAAGATTTCTTTTGGAGATGAAAACCATTGCTATTTTAGAAGACAGCAAGCTGCCGTAGCCTATGGAGCAGAAGAAGCTAAGGCTAAAGCCTTAATGGAGTGGATTAGAAATTCCATTTTGGTTGCACGAGAAGGCAATTTAGTGTTCCAATTTCCTTGGGAAAATTGTGCCCAATGGAGCTACGTCGGGCTAAAAGAAACTTTTGGTAAAAAGAAAAAGGGAGGTGTCATTGAAAATAATTATAAAATTCCCATCCTTACCACAACCCCTTCAAATTCAATCTTAAAGAAATTAGTGAAAACGACCAAAGCTTCTCCTCGAAGACTGCAGCCGATCATGACAAAAATTATTCTTTTGTGTTTTGGCTCTTTTCGTAAAAAAACCGTTATGGAAAATGGAGTTCCTACAGTAAAGTCAGTTACAAAGAGTGGTTTCAGAAAAAAGCAACACATCTACCTCCCTGGCTATTTGCACCATAGGATTAAACAGGGGATAGTATCGGGGGTGTTGTCTGTTGGCCCATTTCAATAAGGGATCGTTATGGAAAAAATTTCTATCGTTTGGCTGAGGCAAGATTTACGCACTGAGGACCACCCGGCTTTGGATGCGGCCCTTAAAAGAGGGAAAGTTGTCCCTCTTTATATTTGGTCACCCGCAGAAGAAGGGAATTGGCCGCTGGGAGGAGCTAGTAAATGGTGGTTGCACCACTCTCTTAAAAGTTTAGAAAACGAATTACGTCTCTTAGGATTGCCTTTGATTATCCGCCAAGGCAAAAGCTTGGACGTGTTAAAAAAAGTGATCCAGGAAACGCATGCCGATGCAGTATTTTGGAGTCGTAGATATGAACCTGAATCCATTAAAAGGGATATTGAAGTCAAATCGCATTTGACTGAGCACAAGATTTTGGCAAAAAGCTTTAAGGGGAACTTGCTTTACGAACCCTGGACAATTCAAAATAAACAAGGGAAGCCTTTTCAGGTCTTTACTTATTTTTGGAAGGCTTGTTTGAACCAAGAGCAAGATTTTCCATTGCTAGCTGCACCAGTTCCGGCTAAAGGGAAGCCGATTGAAATTGAATCTCAATCCCTTGAAAGTCTCGAATTGCTGCCTAAAACCTCTTGGGATGAAGGACTGGCGCATACGTGGAAACCAGGAAGTTGCTATGCGAAAGAATTTATTACGTATTTTCTGGAAGGAGGGGCCGCAGACTACGAAAATCGACGTGATCGGCCTGACCTGCCAGGTGTTTCACGTCTTTCTCCCTATCTGCATTTTGGGGAAGTGAGCATTCGAACCCTCTGGAATAATGTCGTCGAGAGACTAGGAGCTGAGCAAGGAGAGTGCTATCTCCGTCAGTTAGGATGGCGTGAATTTGCCCATCATTTGCTCTATCATTTTCCTCAAACGCCCCTAGAGCCGCTGCGTTCAGAATTTGGGCATTTTCCATGGGAGGATGAGGAGCGATTTTTAAAGGCCTGGCAGAAAGGCTTAACAGGTTTTCCTTTTATTGATGCTGGTATGCGTCAATTATGGATGACAGGATGGATGCATAACCGCGTGCGTATGGTAACAGGCTCTTTTTTAGTAAAAGATTTATTACAACCCTGGCAAAAAGGCGCCAAATGGTTCTGGGATACCTTAGTAGATGCAGATTTGGCTAATAATACGCTTGGATGGCAATGGGTGGCAGGCTGTGGAGCAGATGCAGCTCCCTATTTCCGTATATTTAATCCAATTACGCAAGGTGAAAAATTCGATCCCGAAGGGAGTTATGTCCGAAAATGGATTCCTGAACTCGCACAACTTCCTAATAAGTGGATTCATCATCCTTGGGATGCTCCAGCGGATGTTTTGCTTAAAGCAGGTGTGACGTTAGGCGATACCTATCCTTACCCCCTTGTCAATCACGATGAAGCTCGTGTGAAAGCTCTAGAGGCTTTTGAAGAAATTAAAGCTCTTAAGTAAATCGAGGCCTTCAGATTCAGGTTTTTTTTCTGAGTCTCCGGGCCCTTTTAATTAATAAAACTCTCCTGCCCATACCCTATTACAAAAATTGAAAGGTGGAAATAGAAGTAATAGTCCAGATAGGAGTGAAAGGAGGCAGAGGTTGTTACAGGTCCTGGTGGGAATGGAGGAGATGTTGATTAGATGATCGGTGATCGTCGCTCAATCTCGTTTCAGGTATGCTTGAGCGATTGAAACCACAGAGTAGTATCTCTGCCTGTTCTCATTTCTGGTGAATCTTCACAAATAAGATAAATTGACAAGATTACTGAAAATAGAAATAATTCGCCTCTGATTAAGCATAAAATATTTTTTTTAGAGGTTGATATGCCCTTTACCTTATCCATTGGAGAGAAAGCTCCAGACTTCTTCCTCCCCGCAACAGATGGCAAGAACTATTCACTAAAAGACTTTGCTTCAGCCTCGGCATTAGTGATTTTTTTTACCTGCAACCACTGCCCCTACGTCATAGGTTCCGATGAAGTGACAAGGCATACCGTTGAAAAATTTCAATCGAAAGGAGTGGCTTTTGTCGCAATTAATTCGAACAGCAAAAACACTTATCCTGAAGATTCATTTGAGCATATGGTTGCTAGAATGCAACAGCACCATTTTCCTTGGATTTATCTATACGATGTAACTCAGCAAGTCGCCAAAGCTTATGGCGCTTTACGTACTCCTCATTTTTATGTTTTCGATAAAAATCGCACGTTAATCTATACCGGAAGAGGGGTTGACAGTCCGCGAGAGACCAGTAAAATGAAAGTGAACGATTTAGATCGAGTTTTATCGGAACATTTAGCTGGCGAACCGATCTCGATCCCTCTAACAAATCCCATCGGATGCAATGTCAAGTGGGAAGGCAGGCCACCCCACTGGATGCCAGACGATGCCTGCAATCTTGTCTAAATGAAATTCTAACTTTGGAGTATATGGATGAATATTGTGATCTCAGGGTCTTCGGGTTTAATAGGTTCTGCTTTAACGGTTTTTTTTAGGGATCAAGGGCATATTGTCAAGCGCCTTGTGAGAAAAAAAGGGGGATTAGCACACGATGAAATCGCATGGGATCCTGAAGCAGGTACAATAGATGCTGCTGGTTTAGAGCACACGGATGTGTGGATTAATTTAGCGGGAGAGAATATAGCGCATGGGAGATGGAATGATGTCAAAAAAAAGAAAATTCTTAACAGCCGAATAAAAAGCACCAAACTGCTTAGCGACACTATTAATCGTTTGAAAAGCCCCCCTAGTGTGTGGATTAACGCCTCAGCAGTTGGATATTATGGAAATGAGGGAGATAAGTTGCTCGATGAACAAAGTCCGCTGGGTTCAAATTATCTGTCTAAAGTCTGCAAGGAATGGGAGGATACAGTTCAAGCACCTGCAAGCGTTAGGACCGTATTTACCCGATTTGGAGTCGTTTTAACCCCCAAAGGGGGGGCTTTAAAACAACTCATGCTCCCTTTTAGGCTTGGTTTTGGTGGGGCATTAGGCTCTGGCAAGCAATATATGAGTTGGATTACCTTGCAGGATTTGGTTTTAGCTATAGCCTTTATTATTGACAATCCTTCTTTAAAAGGGCCTGTCAACCTAGTGACGCCTTTTCCCGTCACTAATCAGGAATTTACAACCATTTTGGGTAGGGTATTGAATCGTCCAACAATTTTTGCAATGCCAGCTTTTGCCGCGCGTCTCATTTTTGGCGAAATGGCAGAAGAATTGCTGTTAAGCAGCACTAAAGTCAATCCCAAAAAACTGGTAGAGGCGGCTTTTCCTTACACCCATCCTCATTTAGAAGAAGCCCTGACGGCATTAATGGAAGAAAATGTCAAAGTAAGTTAAGCCAAATCCTTTCTTCGCAGGGCAAAGAAAAGTTTGCAGAGAATAGGCAGAACAAACAGGGTTAAAAAAGTAGAACTGATCAAACCGCCGATGACTACGGTCGCGAGCGGTTTTTGAACTTCAGCTCCAGTACCTGTCGCTAATGCCATAGGTAAAAACCCTAACGAGGCTACTAATGCAGTCATTAAAACAGGGCGCAGACGGATCAAAGCCCCTGTCGAAATTGCTTGTAAAGTAGGAATGCCTTCTTGCATTAGCTTCTGAATGCAAGTCATCATTACCAAGCCATTTAAAACAGCAATACCGGAAAGGGCAATAAAGCCTGCGGCAGCTGAAATCGAAAAGGGGATTTGGCAGATCCATAAGGAGAAAATGCCGCCTGTTAAGGCGAAAGGCACGCCGGTGAAAACGACAAGAGCTTCTCTAAAGGAGTGCAAGGCACTCAAAAGCAGCAAGAAAATGACTAGAAAGCAAAAAGGGATAGCGATTAACAAGCGTTCTCTTGAAGAAATCAAATGTTCAAATTGGCCTCCCCACTCTAGCCAATAGCCTGGTGGAACTGCGACTTCCTCATGAATAATGGCTTTAGCACGCGAGACGTAGCCTCCTAAATCTGTGCCGCGCACATTCGCTTGGACTGCAATTACCCGCTTGCCATCCTCACGGCTGATTTCATTCATGCCTTCCGTCAAGTCAAGCATAGCGACTTCCTTCAAAGGAATGGTGGCAGTATTTAAATACGGCAGGGTGATGGGCAGATTGCCAAGTGCGATTAAATCATGCCTCAGGTGTTCTGGCAAGCGGACAAAAAGATCGAAGCTGCGATCTCCCTGTAACAACACCCCAGCCTTACTCCCTCCGACAGCAATCGAAATCACATCAAAGATATCTGAGATATGAATCCCTAGCTTGTTGGCCTCATCGCGTTTGACATTCACCTGTAAAACAGGGAGTCCATGCGTATGCGGCACCTGCAGATCAGCGGAGCCATGGATTTTATTTAAAGTGTGGGCTACGGCATGGGCGGTTTTTTGCATGAGATCAAAATCGTCTCCATAAACTTTGACAGCGACATCACTCTTAACACCGGCGATGAGCTCATTGAATCTGAGTTCAATAGGCTGTGTAAATTCATAATTATTTCCTGGCAGCAGGCTTAGCACCTCTTCCATTTTTTCCACTAATTCCGCTTTCGGCAAGTAAGGATTAGGCCATTCTAGGCGAGGTTTAAGCATTACAAAAGTGTCTGAAACGTTTGGCGGCATGGGATCTGAAGCCATTTCGGCAGTCCCAGTTTTTGAGAAAACAAAAGCCACTTCCGGAAAAGCTTTTAAGGCTTTTTCCACTTCTAATTGCATTGAGGTTGATTGTGTCAAAGAGGTGCTAGGGATGCGCGAGACATTGATGGCGAGATCTTTTTCATCGAGAGTGGGTACAAATTCTTGACCTAGATTAAAAAAGACCACGGTCGCTACTAACATTAATGATGTACTTAAGGATAAGATAGGGAGCGGCGTTGCCAAAGATTTTTCAAGTAATGTGCTGTAAATCGATCTGCAGAGTGCGAGAATGCGGTTATCGCCTTCTTTTACAGAAGCTGTTAAACAAATGGCAAGCAGCGCCGGAATAAATGTCAGCGAGAGAATAAAGGCCGAAATTAATGCAAAGATGACCGTTAAGGCCATTGGTTGGAACATTTTTCCCTCTACCCCTGAAAACGTCAGTAAGGGGATATACACAATCAAGATGATTAACTGCCCATAAACTGTTGGCTGGATCATTTCTTTAGAGGCTTCAAAAATCTGTTCCAATCTTTCAGAGATATTCAAAGTGCGCTGCAGGCGATGCTGATATTCTGCCATCTTACGTAGGCAGTTTTCGGTGACGATGACCGCGCCATCGACAATTAAGCCGAAATCCAAGGCGCCCAAGCTCATCAGATTACCGCTTATTTTGGCATGGATCATGCCTGAAGCTGTAAAAAGCATTGACAGGGGAATGACGCACGCCGTGATACAGGCCGCTCGTAGGTTTCCTAGCATCAAAAATAAAATCACAATCACTAACAGTGCACCCTCGGCCAGATTTTTTATCACCGTTTCAATTGTGGCATCGACAAGATTGGTGCGGTTTAAGACGGTAGTTGTTTTGATCCCTGGAGGAAGAGACTTCTGGATCAAGTGCATTTTTTGATCGACCGCTTGGGCAATCGTGCGGCTATTTCCTCCAATGAGCATCATGGCTGTGCCGATGACGACCTCTCTGCCATTTCCCGAGGCACTACCAGAGCGCAGTTCTTTGCCGACGACAATCTCTGCCACATCTTTAATTTTGATAGGAGTCCCGCCGCTGGCTTTGAGTGTGATTTCCCCGATTTGATCGGGCTTCTCAATGCGGCCATCTCCCTTAACGACATAAGCTTCACTATTTTGTTCAATGTACCCAGCGCCAATATTGAGGTTATTGGCTTTTAAGGCTTGGAGAATATCCTGAAAGGAGACTTGGTAGGCTTGCATTTTTTCAGGATTGGGCTCGACATGATATTGAAGGGTATAGCCGCCGATCGAGTCAATTTCGGCTAAACCTGGAATGCGCTTAAGTTGAGGCTTGATAATCCAATCCTGAACTGTGCGCAAATATGATTCAAGTTCGGTGGGCGTGCGCAGATGGGCTCCTTCTGGAGTTAAATAGACACCGTTGCCTTGCCAGCCAGCTTTCCCCAGATGAATAGGTGCACCTATCCCTTCTGGATGGGTATATTCGACGGTCCACATATAGATTTCACTTAAACCCGTTGCGATAGGCCCCATGCTGGGATCAATTCCTTCAGGCAAGCTTTCCTTGGCTTCGCTTAGTTTTTCCGCGATTTGTTGGCGGGCGAAATAAATATTAACGCCCTCATCAAAGATCGCGGTGACTTGCGAAAATCCATTTCGTGAAAGGGAGCGCGTGGTTTCCAGTCCTGGAATACCTGCCAGGCTATTTTCAATAGGGAGCGTGACTTGTCTCTCCACTTCAGCAGGCGAGAACCCGGAAGCCACGGTATTGATCTGCACCTGATTATTAGTGATGTCTGGAACCGCATCGATCGGCAGGTGTTTTAAACAGTATAATCCATAACATCCAGCCACTAGCGTTAAAAGCAAGACTAGGTAGCGGTTATCGATAGAGAATTTGAGGACTTTTTCGATCATTTTAATCCTGGAGGTCTAATGTTCATGATGCGCTTCGGCTTTACCCTGCTCTGCTTTAATTAGAAAAGCATTTTTTACGGCATATGTTTCACCTGGTGAAATTCCAGCGAGAATTTCAATTTGGTTCGCATCGCCTCTACCGATTTGCACGGGTCGAATGGCAAATCCAGCATGTTCTTTCACAAAAACGACATTGATCCCTTCAAATTTTTGCAAAGCTTCCTTTGAAATCACTAAAGGGGGCGTGCAACAGCCTGTTTCAATATCTGCATAAACAAAGGTACCTACAGCGCAGTTTAAGGCTTGTTGCGGAATAGAGGCAATCGCTGTCCCCTTGCGCGTTTCTTCATTTAACATGGGGCTGATATAAGCTAGCGTGGATTGAGCTTGCTTGCCTTCACAGGTGTATATTGTCACTGGATTGCCGATTTTAACGTTGCAAAAGTCTCCATTAGGAATATCTAATTCGACTAAAGAGGTTGTGAGGTCGGCGATGTGGTAGGCTTCGTGATCTGTTTGAAGAAGTTCTCCTGGAATCAAATCTCGGTAAATAACCGTTCCTGCAATTGGAGAGCGTAAAGAATAGTAACGCAGTGTATCGCGGTCGGCTTGCTCGAGCAAGTCGAGCTCATTTGCATCAATTCCCATGGCTAGCAGATGTTGACGCGTCAATTCTAAATCGATCGCGACTTCAGCGAGATCGGCTTCGGCATGTAGAAAATCTTGCTGGGAAGAAAGTTGTTTCTCAAAGAGCTCGCGTTCTTGCTGGAAAACTTTATTTTTTAATTGTTCCCGTTTAAGAGCAGCAAGGTAAGTTGCCTTGGCTTCGGCCATCTCGCGGCTTTCGATGATAGCTAATACTTCATTTGCTTCAATATGATCACCTAGGTTTTTTCTGACATCCACGACGATGCCGCTGACTTTTGGAGTCACATGCGCTAAATGATCAGACGGAATACGTGTTTTGCCAGTCACTGCTAGGCGTTCTTTTAAAGCTCCTGAAGTTGCTTGCTGCAATTCGATGCGTCCTGAGTCAATTTGTTCATCGGAAAAAGCGATCCATTCCGCATGCTCTTCCTCGTGAGTGTGAGTATGGGAATGCTCATGATGATGGTGGTGGTGAAGTTCATCTTCCCCTTCAATTTTTAATGTTTCATTGGGAGATGATTCCCAGAGGATAAAAGCCGCAAGCAAACCAATAAACATTATAATGAGTGCTGTGACGATCGTAATTGTATTTTTCATGTTTTAAACCTTTCGCACATGTAGTTTGCAGACCTAACCAGAAGTTTGTTTAGGAATAATTTCCCACCAAGGCCTCTAATTTAACTTTAGAGTCATGGTAGTCTTTTAAAAAATTCAGATATTCTTCTCTCAATCCAAAAACCGTATTTTGAATCTCAAATAGATCGCTAAAATCAAATTTTCCTTTCTGATATCCTTCGACTACCATTTCTAGGGCATGCTCGGCCTCTGGCAGTAACTCTGTTTCAATTTCCTTGAGATGCCGATAGGCTGTTGTAAAATGCTGATAAATTTCATGAAAACGCGCGACTAATTCTTGGTAGGTTTTGGCCTGGATCCATTGTGTTTGGCTTAATCGATGCGAAGCTTTTCGAATGTTTTCTTGATTCTGGTTAAAAATAGGCAACGGCACTGCAAAATCTACGACGAAACCATCATGACAGGAATAACCTGCTGTGACTTCTAAATCGGGGATGCGCTCAGCACGTTGCAAATTTACATTTTCCAAAGCGAGATAGACGGCTTCAGTATCCTTGCGATAACGTGCATTATTGCGCAGAGCACACTCTAAAACATGGATGGGTTGAGGGGGAGTAATCGTAAAAAGAGAGTAAATGACATAATCGAAATCGACCTCAGAGCAGCCCCATCGCATCGAAAGATTTTTTTTCATCTTTTCAAAAGTAGATTGAACTTTAATCGAAGCTAAATGACTGGCCTGGGCTGAAATTTTGGCTTTATAGTGGTGCAAGCCATCTTTTTTGCCAATTTCTACTTTATTTTTGGAACCTTCAAGCACTTTTTGCGATAAGACTTCTCTCTCTTGGGCAATTTTAATGCGTTCTTGCATCACTGCGACATCGATAAAAACGAGCGCTAAATCCTCTTTGAGTTCTTGGCATATCTGCTCCTGATTGCGAGCAGCAATCGATTCACCCTGTGCGGCCACCCGATGCCGGTAAACTCGTTTATTCGCCGGCTCAATCAATTGTGATAGCGAATACGTCATATCACAGTCCATTTCGACAACTAGGATTGGGTTGGGAAGCAGCAATGCCTGTCTTTTTTCAGCTTGCCAGATCGCTGTCTCTTCGTCAGCGATATGTAAATCAGGAGAAGCGTTCAGGACTCGTCTCCAGGCGGTTTCAAAATCTAACCCATGCACATTCGGCTGGGCGTTGAGGGAGGCATTTTGAAGGATTATGTAGAACAGTATGCGATATAAATATTTGAATTTCATGTCTTTATTCTGATGCTTGTTTCAAAAGCGGATTGTGTCAAATTTTTGAAAAAAACAAAAGTTAAAATTTTAACTGTTTGTCAAAAGCGTAATCTTCGCCTTGCGTTAAATTTATTTTTTGTTACTATCAAAAAAACTAAAACTTTAAGGGAAATATGGAATATCGACGATTAGGCAGAGCGGGTCTTAAAGTGAGTGAACTTTCATTTGGATCCTGGATTACTTTTGGAAGCAATTTGAATTTGAATACAATCAGGCAATGCTTGCAAGTTGCTTTCGACTCTGGTGTGAATTTTTTTGATAATGCCGAAGCTTATGCAAATGGAGCTTCTGAACTGATGATGGGGGAAGCCATTAAAGATTTTCGCCGAGAAGATCTTGTGATCTCGACCAAAATTTTTTGGGGTGGCAAAGGTCCAAACTCTACCGGTTTAAGCTGGAAACATCTTGTAGAAGGAACTAAAGGCTCCTTACGTAGGTTGCAATTAGATTACGTGGATTTATTGTTTTGTCATCGTCCCGATCCAAACACACCTATAGAGGAAACAGTGCGCGCCATGGATGCAATTGTGCGGGCTGGTCATGCGTTTTATTGGGGAACTTCAGAGTGGTGTGCCGAAGATATTGACGCCGCCCATCAAATTGCTCATGCTATTAACGCAATTCCTCCCACCATGGAACAGCCAGAGTATAACCTCTTTCAACGCCATCGTGTAGAGGAGGAGTATCAGCCTCTTTATTTAAAATATGGAATGGGAGCGACGGTATGGAGTCCCTTGGAATCAGGGATTTTAACCGGGAAATACAACGATGAGATTCCGCCAGGATCCCGCTTGCATCGACACGAAGAACTGCGAAATCGCCTGACAAGAGAAAAAATCCTCAAAGTCAAAGCTTTAGAAAACATCGCACATGAACTCGCCTGTACCCTTCCTCAGCTTGCTATTGCCTGGTGTTTGAAAAATCCAAATGTCAGTTCGGTGATAACAGGAGCTTCATCCATCTCACAACTGCAGGAAAATTTAGGCGCCAGCCAAGTCAAGTTACAACTGAATGATGACGTTATGCATGCCATAGAAGAGATTTTACATCACCAAATGGCACATGCCTAATCAGGGCGAAGGATAGCTTTGGATGACGATCCATAGATTTGACGTCGTATAATTGGTTTATACGGCGTCAATCAAGGTTTTAATTACTTTTTAGGATTGAGAAGAGCAAAAATCTGTGCGTTTTTAGCATAAGCTATAGGCAAGTTTCCATCAGCATCGGGGATGGTTGCATCGGCTCCATTTTCTAATAGCCATTTAACTGCATCTATACGACCATTTTCTGCAGCTAGGCTTAAGGGAGTCTTTTCCATATTTCCTTTGACATTTATGCCACCAGTTGTTTTTCGAACTAAAAGTTTAATACTTCCTATATCCCCTATTTCGGCAGCAGCGTGTAAAGGAAAATCCTTACAAAAATCTTGGATGTTTGCATCTGCCCCATTTTTGAGGAGATATTCGACGATATTTGCTTCGCCTTTTTGTGCCGCGAAAAATAGGGGGGTCATGTCCCAATCTCCTTTGACATTCATGCCACCTTTTGTTTTTGGAAGCAGAAGCTTGGCACTTTCCAGATCCCCTGCCTGAACAGCAACGTGTAAAGGCAAATCCCCATAACAATCAATATTTGCATCAGCTCCATTGTCTAATAGATATTTGACGACATTTGCTTTACTTGATTCTGCAGCAAAAAATAGGGGGGTATAGTCATCATTTCCTTTGAAATTGATGCCGCCTGTTGTTTTTGGAAGTAGAAGCTTAACACTTTCCATATCCCCAGTCTGGGCAGCGACGTGTAAAGGCACTCTCTCCCCAGCGTCAGGTATATT
The DNA here is from genome assembly GCA_002786175.1 of Parachlamydia sp. GTDB lineage: Bacteria > Chlamydiota > Chlamydiia > Chlamydiales > Parachlamydiaceae > Parachlamydia. Next base: position 3,822 of record PEQL01000001.1, on the reverse strand, counting down.
TGCATCTGCCTCATTGTTGAGGAGATATTCGACGACATTTGCTTTACCTGATTCTACTGCAAAAAATAGGGGGGTATAGTCATAATTTTCTTTGACATTGATGCCGCCTGTTGTTTTTGGAAGTAGAAGCTTAACACTTTCCAGATCCCCAGCCTGGGCAGCAACGTGTAAAGGCACCCTCTTCCCAGCGTCAGGTATATTTGCATCAGCCCCATTGTTAAGTAGATATTCGACGACATTTGCTTTACCTGATTCTGCTGCAAAAAATAGGGAGGTAGAGTCATAATTTTCTTTGACATTGATGCCGTCTGTTGTTTTTGGAAGTAGAAGCTTAACACTTTCCAAATCCCCAGCCTGGGCAGCGACGTGTAAAGGCACCCTCTTCCCAGCGTCAGGTATATTTGCATCAGCCCCATTGTTAAGTAGATATTCGACGACATTTGCTTTACCTGATTCTGCTGCAAAAAATAGCGGAGTACTACCTTCATCTCCTTCGACATTTACTCCCTCCGTTGTTTGTGGAAGTAAAAGTTTGAGCATCTCTAGATTTCCACCTTGCGCTGCAAAGTGTAAAGGTAAGCTACCATTCTCAGCTCTTCGATTGGCCTCGTCAGAATTAAGTAATTTATTAAATAATTTTTGATCTTGATCAATGATAGCACGAATTAAAGGAGGAGCTTTATCGTAAATTTTGTTTATAGCTGTAGGTAAGTTATTAATTCTATCTGCGACTTTACCAATTGCGGTTTCTTTAGAGTATTTTTTGCCTTTGATTTGCAATTGTTTAACAATTTGGACCAAAATAGCTTGGTCATCTTCTGTTAAGAATCTCTTTTTATGATAATCCAAAGCAAATTGTTCTACTGCTTTGGCTACCTCTAAAGGATTCGTGCGTGCTAGATGAATTCCTGGTAAAAGAGATAGGATCTTTTTTAAAAAAGTCACCAATCTTCCATCAAGATTCCCTTTCTTTCCTTGTAGCTTTGTGGTCAATTGTTGGTCATTTGCATCGCTTATTTTTTTCAGGTCTACTACACGTTCATGAAACTGTGGTTGATTTGCAATATTTTTAATATGTATGGGCATAGGATTCCTCTATTTGATATTATGTAAGCTTCAAATATATTGTAGTAAAATTTATTTGTCAGTATTTTTTGATGGCTTTTAGTCAATCTATACATTCCAAAATCGAAAAATAAGAATTGTAGTTTATAAATTTCGGTTTGAGAAACTGGCGTATGTTCTGTTAAAAGTATCGCTTTGATAATTGTATGGGGTGTGATCCTACTTGGGATGGGTTTCTTTCGCACTAGGAAATCTTTGGAGTGATCAAGAGAGGCAGTAAGTCGACGCCGTATCATTAAGTTTGATACGGCGTCAATCTGGATTTACTTTTTAGGAGTTAGAAGGTCAATAATCAGTGGGTTGCTAGTGTTATTTATAGGCAAATTTCCATCAACATCGGGGATGGTTTCGTCGGCTCCATTTTCTAATAGCCATTTAACAGCATCTGCATGACCATTTTTTACAGCTATGCTTAATGGAGTCATCTTACCCTCTCCTAGGACATTGATGCCAGTGGTTGTATTTGAGAATAAAAGTTTAATACAATCTGTACACCCTGTATGTGCAGCATAATGTAAAGGCAAATTTCCCGTGTCATCAGAAATATTTGCATCGGCTTTATTGTCTAATAGATATTGAACTAAATTTACTTCACCCGATAATAATGCAAAAAATAGAGGGGTCGCTCCTTGATCTCCAAGGGCATTTATCCCATTTGCTGTTACTGGGAGCAAACGTCTAACGATTTCTAGCTCCCCAGCTTGCGCTCCAAAGTGCAAAGGCAAACTTTTTGAAACGTTAGGGATGTTAGCATCGGCCTTATTCTCTAGTAAGTACTTAACTACATTTACTTTTCCTGCCATTGCTGCAAAAAGTAAAGGAGTCGAATCCAATTCTCCTTTGCAATTTATCCCATCTTTTGTTTTTGGAAGCAAAAGTTTAAACATTTCTAGATCCCCAGCTTGTGCTGCAAAGTGCAAAGGCAAACTTTTTTCATTGTTAGAAATGTTAGCATCTGCCTTATTCTCTAATAGGTATTTGACAACATTTATTTTACCTGCTTGAGCCGCACAAAATAGCGGTGTTAAGTTTTTATCCCATTTGACATTGATGCCATCTTTTGTTTTTGGGAGTAAAAGTTTAACCATTTCTAAATCTCCAGCCTGTGCTGCCAAGTGCAAAGGCAACATTTTCTTATCATTAGGGATATTAGCATCAGCCTTGTTGTTCAATAGATATTTGACAATATTTGCTTTACCTGCTATCGCTGCAAAAAATAATGGAGTATTACCGTTGAATCCTTTGCAATGTATCCCCGCAGTTGTTTTTGGGAGTAAAAGTTTAACTTTTTCTAGATCTCTACCTTGGGCTGCATGGTGCAAAGGCAAGTTTCCGCTATCATCAGGAATGTTAGCGTCTGCCTTATTATCTAGTAGGTACCTGATAACATCTACTTTGCCTTCGAATGCTGCAAAATGTAACGGAGTCGCATTCAATTCTCCTTTGCAATTTATCCCCTCAGTTGTTTTTGAGAGTAAAAGTTTAACCACTCCTAGATCTCCAGCTTGGGCTGCCCGGTGCAAAGGCAAGTTTCCGCTATAATCAGGAATGTTAGCGTCTGCCTTATTATCTAGTAGGTACTTAACAACCTCTACTTTTGCTGCGATTGCAAAATGTAAGCAGGTAGAACCCGAGTCTCCTCTGCAATTTATCCCCTCAGTTGTTTTTGGGAGTAAAAGTTTAACCATTTCTAGATCCCCAAATTGCACTGCAAAGTGCAGGGGCAAGCTTCCTTCATCATTCCTTCGATTGATCTCTTGGGGAGTAAGTAGTTCCTTAAATTTTTTTTTATCTTTATCAATGATAGCCTGAATCAGGGGAGAAGATTTGTTATAAATCTGATTTAAGCGAGTGGGCAATCTTCTAATTCTATTTTCAACGCTATCAATTGCGTGAGCGTGTTGGGGGTCTTTGATTTTCAACTTTCTCACAACACTGGTTAAAATGTCGCGATCCGTTCCTATTAAGATTTTCTTTTTATGATAGTCCGTCGCAAACTTTTCTATTGCTTTGGCTACCTCCAAAGGATTCGTGCGTGCAATATGAACTCCAGGCAAAAGAGAAAGGATTTTTTTTAGAAAGGTTACCAACCTTCCTTCAAGATTTCCTTTCTTTCCTTGAAGCTTTGTGGTTAAGTGTTGATCATTTGCATCGCTTATATTTTTTAGTTCGATCACACATTCATGAAATTGCGATTGAGTTGTAATATTTTTAATATTTATGGCCATCGAGTTTCTCCACTTGATATAATGTCAAAGAGATTGTATTTTAATAAAATTTTACTTGTCAATATTTTTAATGGCTTTTAGCTCAATATATAAATTACAGAAATCGAGAAATAAGAATTGTAGTTTATAAATTTTGGTTTGAGAAACTAGGGTATGTTCTGTCAAAAGTTCGCTTTGATAAGTGAATAGGTAGCGACCCTCGCTGTGGGGGCTGTTTTTTTTCACATCCTAGAAAATCTTTGGAATGAGCAAGGGGGCAGCATCGGCTCGAAGGAAGTGTAACATCGTTTCTGCAAATTCGAATTCATAAAACTTTCAAAGATTACTATCATCGGTATGTCTTGCGTTTTTAAAACCATGTTTTCCTGAATTATTAATTTACAGAAGATTTGTGAATTTAATGTAAACCTGCCTATTTCCTCTTTTGGTCTTTTCACAAGGCTGTCTAGGTGAATGCTCAGGTATTTCA